>DATNQB010000080.1 GCA_036702875.1 Oculatellaceae cyanobacterium
CGTTGAAAGCAGGTTTGATAAAATTCAGGTAACATAATGTCTTTTTCGGTCTTGGTCACTAATCGAGACCGATATTTTTTACCATACAATGCTCTGCGCGAAGCGCAGAGCGAGTTTCGACGGGGTTGTCACCCCGTCAACTCTTCAACTTTTCAGGGCGATTGTGTTAAAAAATTATGTAATGCTTGACTATTTTTTAAGCCAACTATTTTTGATGTTGTTACTAAGCTTTTCTTTTGCTTGGTGTGAAAATTCCCATCAGGATTTGCTTAAATGCTTCATAGCTTCTAACTTCTGAAAATATAAAAGTGATAATTACTACAATATTTATCAATGAAACTAATAGTTCGTTGTGGAGTTTTAGGATGTTTCATTGTCTCCGTCTCCCCTTTAGGCTTCTCTTTTTATTTTACTATGAGCAGAGTGACAAACTAGGGATATCTCTATAAACCAGAAACCTTGTAGAGACGCACCTTAGCTTTGCTATGGGTTTTATTTCAAGCTATAGAGCCAAAATTTAAATGCGTCTTAACTGATGATCTAGTTCTAACTTTGTAATTTTACTTACTATTGTTAGTCATCAACCAATGGTATCATCACAGCTAGTAGTTGAGAGAGCACTTACCATAAATTTTTAATATTATAAATTTTATCAACTATCAAAAGTTGGATTTGGCTGACTAATAAAATCAACAGCTACGAACTTAGGTTTTTGTGATTAAGTACACCAAAAATTTAGCTTTAGATCAATTAGGTGTAGGCTATGAGCTATAAGGCGGACGGAAAATTGAATAAACGTGAGCAAGAAATTGCCGAGCTAGAGAAAAAACTTGACCTTGCCGATCAATTGATTAAAAAGCTAAGGCGGCAGAATACAGTTCTAAAAAATAGAATTGCTTTTTTAAAAAATAATTCTGACCCACACCCTGCATTACCAAACAGTCGAGTTAGTAACCCACGCTCAAAAAACCGTGAATATCCACCTGGAAAAGGTGGCGCACTTGTACGTCGGCAAATCCGTACTATTAAACTTTGGAGGTTAAGAGTAGCTACTATAGCGATCGCGCTTCTTGGCTTTACCTTGATAAATTGGGCAGTTAGTAGCCTGACTAAGCGATCGCCAAATCAAAAATCTCCTAGATCAGTAGCCGCAGGATTAGCATCAGCCAGCTTATCCGAGCAACAGTCAACGATACCTGCTTGGGCAAAAGCATCCTCAGAAGATATTCCTACTCGACAGTCAGGAAAAGAAAATTTAGAAGTTGTTTATAACCTCACTACACCCCCGAAATTTCAATATAGTAAAAAATTACAAATAATTGTTGATGAATTGGTAGCAATCGCAGATAACAAAAAACTACCCACAAGAAATTTATCAATTACTTTAATTGATGCTAAAACTGGCGAAATAGCTGGATACCAGCAAAGTGAACTGAGGTATCCAGCTAGTGTAATTAAAATGTTTTGGATGGTAGCTTTGTATGGACAATTAGAAAATGGTATATGGAAAAATCCTCAAGATTTTAATCTATATATTTCTAAAATGATTGAGAACTCCGATAATGATACCTCAAGTTTTATTCTTGATCATATAACTAACACCCAATCTCAAGGTAAGTTACCAAATAACCAATTTACGGTATGGCTAAATCAACGTAATTCAGTGAACAGATTTTTTAGATCAGCAGGATATGAAGGAATTAATATTAATCAAAAAACCTATCCAATTTACTACTTGAGAATGGAAGAACCTGAAGGTACAGAATTACAAATGAGAGGCGGCTCGGAACGTCCCTTGCGTAATGTAATTACTACAGATCATTCCGCTAGATTAATATATGAAATTTGTGTACTTAAACAAGCAATTTCACCAGCCGCAAGTGAAAAAATGTGTGGATTGCTGAAAAGAGATTTAAAACCAGAAGTTTGGAAAACGAACTCAGAAACATCTGAAGAGTTTAATCCCATAGTGGGTTTTTCAGGTCAGTCTTTACCTGATAGCAAGGTTGATTTTTATTCCAAAGCTGGCTTGACTTCTACCACAAGACAAGAAGCAGCATTTGTAGCAACCAAAGATAATTCAACTGCATACGTTCTAGCGATCGGTGGTGGCGATCGCGCCTACTCTTCTGACTATAAAATATTCCCTAAAATGTCGAGTGTAGTGTTTGAAAGAATGACGAATCGCGCAGGGGGCTAATTGATTAAAAAAGGAGCCTTTATACGGCTCCTTTTTTAATCAATCTCAAGAAATAATTTAGCCGTAGCCAGATAGGTTAGGGAATTTTATATTCTAAAATCCTTGGTAACAAAAGCTGTAGACGCTCGCGCTGTGGCGTAGCCTAAGCTGACTGCTGACTGCTATAACTATTACTTGATAGTTACCTTAGCACCAGATTCTTCAAGCTGCTTCTTAGCATCTTCAGCAGCATCCTTAGCAATAGCTTCTTTAACTGCTTTAGGTGTAGATTCAACTAAATCTTTAGCTTCTTTTAAACCTAGACCAGTCAAGGTACGAACGACTTTAAGAACAGAAATCTTCTTGTCAGCAGGAACTTCTTCCAGAATGACATCAAATTCAGTTTTTTCTTCTACTTCTTCCGTAGCAGTAGCAGCACCAGGAGCCATCATCATCATGCCACCAGCAGGAGCAGCAGCACTAACTCCAAAAGCTTCTTCAATTTGCTTAACGAGTTCTGAAGCTTCTAACAGAGTTAGAGATTTTAATCTTTCCAAAATTTCTTCAGTTGCAGCAGACATGAGTTACCTCTACTAAGATTTGATTGTGTTGAC
Source organism: Oculatellaceae cyanobacterium (assembly GCA_036702875.1). Taxonomy (GTDB): domain Bacteria; phylum Cyanobacteriota; class Cyanobacteriia; order Cyanobacteriales; family PCC-9333; genus Crinalium. Next base: position 2,794 of record DATNQB010000080.1, read on the forward strand.
AAAATTGTTAGCTATTAGCTTTCAGTCTCCAAAAGCTATGCCGCTTCTGCGTCGCTGTTGCTATTATCCTTATCGGAATAAGCTTGGAGTCCTCGTGCCAGCGAAGCTGGAACTTCGTTGATTCCCACAGCCAGCTTGGTTGCCACGCCATTGATAGCGCCAGCAATCTGAGCCATGAGTTGCTCCTTGGATGGTAAATCACCAATCGCTTTGACTTGGTTTTGATTCAAAGCGCGACCTTCCATCACGCCACCGCGAAGTTCAGTCTTCTTGCTGGCTTTTTGGAAGTCTTGGTATGCCTTAATTGCGCCGCCAATATCATCTTTGACGAGCAAAAATGCGGAAGAACCTTGGAGGAATTCCGTCATTGGTTCCCAAGCTTGGTCGCCTTCAACTGCTATCCGCATCAAGGTGTTTTTTGTCACCTTGCAAACAGCACCTTTTGGAATCAAACGCTGCCGCAAGTCTGTGATTTCAGCAACAGATAAGCCTTGGTAGTCGATGACTACAGCCAACTGGGAATCACTTAAAGTTTGCTTGAGTTCAGCGATAATCGCTTGCTTATTTTCTTTGGTTCTACCCATCTTTTCTCACCTCCTTTGTCCAGAGTGCAAAATCCCTTTCCTCAGATAGCCTTCCCCAGACAAAGCCAAAACAAAACCCCGGAAATTACGCCGAGGTTTTGTTTGACATTTTTGGTCACGCCCCTTTTTTTAGTGGCAAGACTAATTCTGTCTCAATCAACCTCGGCAGGATATTAAGCAATTGCTCCTGCTGTCTTTGGCTTTGTCTATTCAGTTAATTGCTTTGGGATTTTGAGCCTCAAATTTGAGATTTACTCTCAAATTCAAATTATGCAGCCTCGTTAAGTTTTAGGTCACGCAGGGCGTTAACATCTACTTCAATAGAGGGGCCCATTGTTGCAGCTACGTATATACTGCGCCAGTAACGTCCCTTGGCTCCAGAAGGACGGTTGCGATCAATTGTTTCTTGCAATGCCTTGAGGTTGGTTAGCAAGTCTTGGGCTGAAAAAGAAGCCTTACCAAACATAACATGAACAATGCCTGTACGATCGGCCCGAAATTCTAATTTACCAGCTTTGAATTCTGCGATCGCACCTGCCAAATCAAATGTTACCGTACCACCCTTGGGAGAAGGCATCAAACCACGGGGGCCAAGTAGCCGACCTAGTTTGGCAACCTGGGGCATCATATCTGGGGTAGCAATTAGCAAGTCGAAATCCATCATCCCTTTTTGGATGTCTTCAATCAACTCTTCTGAACCAGCAAGATCTGCTCCAGAAGTTGCTGCTTCATTAACTTTTTCACCTCTAGCAATTACCGCTACCCGCACCGCTTGACCAGTGCCTTTAGGTAGCGCTACTGTCGTCCGTAATTGTTGGTCGGTGTATTTCGGGTCAATTCCTAAACGAATATGAGCTTCTGCCGACTCCGGGAATTTAGCCGTAGCTGTTTCCTTTAACAGATTTAAAGCCTCTGTTGGGTCGTAAGCTCGGTCTTCAACTCTTTCTAGCAGTGCTTGAAATCTACGCGAAACTTTCTTTGCCATTTTATTCTCCTGGGGTAACTAGCGAGGCTTTACCTCTTCCCCTTCAACGCTTGTAAATTTGAAATTTGGTTTATTAGTTGATTTTGATCAACTCGTCAACCGACAAGTACCAGAGAAGCTCTAATCCTTGATAGTGACACCCATATTACGGGCGGTACCTTCAATAATTTTTACTGCCGCGTCAATATCATTAGCATTGAGGTCAGGCATTTTTGTTTGAGCGATTTCTTGCAACTGGGCGCGACTCAATGAACCAACTTTCTTTTTGTTAGGTTCGTTTGATCCTCGCTCAATTCCTGCTGCCTTTCTAATCAAAACTGAAGCAGGTGGCGTTTTCAGTACAAAAGTGAAACTCCGGTCTTCATAAACCGAAATTTCTACCGGAATTACCATGCCTGGTTGATCGGCGGTGCGGGCGTTATACTCTTTGCAGAACGCCATAATGTTTACACCATGTTGACCCAGTGCTGGGCCAACAGGGGGCGCAGGGTTGGCTTTCCCTGCATTCAGAGCCAATTTAACTACTGCAACAACTTTCTTTGCCATTTCTTGTTAGCTTTGTTTCTGAACCTGATTAAACTCTAACTCCACGGGCGTATCACGTCCAAAAATAGATAGTAACGCCTTGAGTTTGCTCCTTTCGGGGCTAACTTCAATCACTTCACCCTCAAAATCTTTAAACGGCCCCGACAGAACAATTATTTTATCTCCTGCTGCCAAATGAGTTTTGACTACTGGCTCTTGTTCTGTAGCTTGTTTAAAGATGCGTTCAACTTCTGTAACACTTAGCGGCACAGGTTTAACGTGTCCACGCCCCCGCCCATATCCGCGTTTTTGCTCAGAACCCACAAAGTTGATCACATTCGGGGTATTCTTGACTACCTGCCAAGCATCATCGTTGATTTTTTCCTCACCATCTTCATCTCGCCAGAGCCGCATTTTTACTAGCACATAGCCAGGAAACACTTTTTCTTCTGATGGTGAGCGTGAACCATCTTTGCGAATTTTGACGGTGGGGGTTTGAGGTATCTCTACTTGGAGAACCCAATCAGCTACATCAAACGATTGAATGCGCTGCTCTAGGTTGCTTTTAACCCGCTTTTCACAGCCTGAAGCTACCTGCACAGCATACCATCGGGGTTGTATGCTTGCCCCTGCTTGGTGCGCGGCATCATCGTATGATTCGTCCGCTGCAAAAGTCATAAAAACACCTTTCCTGCTACCCAAGCGAAGAAGTTATCCACCAAATAAATTATTGTTGCAGACAGAGATACCATCAAAATTACAGCCAAAGATTCACTAATCAACTGCTGACGACTAGGCCAAACAACTTTGTTTAGTTCTTCTTTGCTGCTATCAAAGAATTCCACTGGATTAAACCCAGCTTTCTTTTCTTCTATCTCTGCTTCACTTTTCTTCGCCACAATAGTTTACGTCCCCGCTTGCTAGATATGTGAAAAGTTTACGGTTACTACAGCCATTAAACTAACTCACACAACAACAATTCTACCCAATAATTAGGATATATCATGCTATATCTACCCCAGAGTGGATGCTAAAGAGCGCAAATTCAGAGGAAATATAGCGTTTTTTAATTGTTGTGCTTTTACTGAGAGCGCATCCTGCTGGACTTTTACCCCCAACGTTTAAGTATATTAGCTAATTAGCACTAATTTAACAGCTTAATAAACTTTACTATTAATAGTCAATATAGCTGGTCTTGGTTCTACAGAACTTACGCATAAAACCCAGTTACAAAGATGGTTATAACATATCGGGGATATAGAGACGCACACGCGTCTCTACTTGTTAATCACCACATAAAAAGCTCAGATTATATAATAAAAATCTGAGCTTTTAGTACGCGCCCTGGAGGACTTGAACCCCCGACATCAGGTTTTGGAGACCTGCGTTCTACCAACTGAACTAAGAGCGCACAAATTATCGTAAGCAAACTTAACTGATGATTTACTCTAACACACTTTAAAGATAAATAACACTTTTTAATTAAAAATTAGCGGTAACTTCCTGATGTTTGTACTATTGATTGGAAATACTATCGCTGTTGAGAGCTAAGAGTGCCACAAAACGAATGAATTATACACCGGAATCGGTTGTATAAATTACTACGCTTCACAAGCATAGTTGAAGCGTAGGATGTGTGGCACATTGCTCAACTGCTAACAGCATAATTGTGTGAGGTGGGATTAAAGCTCACGATCAAAGCGTTGTTTGATGCGGGTAGCTTTACCAACGAGAGCGCGCAGATAATAAAGTTTAGCCCGACGCACTTTACCGCGACGCAATACTTGGATACTGGCGATCCGAGGTGAGTGGACTAGAAAAACCCTTTCTACGCCTACACCTTGGAATGTGCGACGTACCGTAATGGTGTGGTTAATTCCACTGCGTGCTTGAGCAATGACGACACCTTCATAAGGCTGTACCCGTTGTTTACCGCCTTCAATAACTCTTACTCCCACCTTCAGGGTGTCACCTACATTGATTATAGGTAGGTCTGTTTTTAGGTGTTCCTTTTCAATTGAGCGAATAATTTCTTGAGCGTTCATGGGGTTTAAAAAAACTCACAGTCTAATATCATACCTCAATCGGTGGGAAATAAACATAAAATTTTTGCTGTCCCTATAGTTGTGTTTTTTGGTCATCGGTCATTGATAATTGTTAATTGTTAATTGTTAATTGTTAACAGTGGAATATCAGCAAGTTGGCGATCGCATCTCTTTTGGAAATGCTCGATTCAGCGCGTTGAACAATGGTTTGGTACGCTTGGAATGGTCAGTAACAGGTGAATTTGAGGATCGTTGTACTGTGCAGGTATTTACACGACCTAATCCAGTAGCATTTAAAGCGATCGCCTTTAGTGATGGTGTACTACGCCTAGATACTGAGTATATCCAGATTGCTTACAAACCTAATTCTGAGCAATTCAACGACACCAATTTGCAAATCAAGTGGCAATGCAGCAAGTTTTCAGGAAGCTGGACACCTGCGAGTGTTGATTATGATAACTTAGGTGGAACGTTGAGTAGTTTGGATCTGCTCCACCGCAACTTTAAACCTACAGGGGTGCATCCGGCATCAGTAGAGGCAAGCTATCCTGATACTGAAGAATGGATTTATAAACCATTAAAACAAGCACACAGAATTTTGCGCGATCGCGGTGAAAAAACAGAGTTTGAAGATCCGCCTTTATGGTATTGGGCTAATTTTTGCCCTGAAGAATTCCCTCCCAATATTCAAGAGTTTTGGAAACAATGGCAGAAGTTTCCGCCTGGAATACTTAGTAAGAGTGGTTATTACGTACTGAATGATTCTGATAGCGCAGCAATCGAGAATGGTTGCTTAAGCGATCGCACTTCTGGGGATATAACAGAAAATCAACCTAAAATTAACCCAAATCTTACATCGCAAGACTGGTATTTCTTTGCTTATGGTTTAGATTACGCCCAAGCACTACAAGACTTTGTGAAATTATGCGGACGCATCCCCATGTTGCCACGCTGGGCTTATGGGGTATGGTTCTCGCTGTTCGGACGACTAGATGAATCAGATTATCAACAACTTGTCAAGCAATTTGATGAGCAAAATTTACCTTTAAGCGTACTAATTTTAGATGTAGATTGGCACGGTGCGGGCTGGTGTGGTTGGGACTGGAATACGGAATTATTTCCTAATCCTCCAGCATTTTTGGAGTGGGGACACAGCTTGGGGTTACGCTTTGGGGCTAATGTTCACACGGAAGGTTTATCACCCAGGGACAGTAAATTTGAAGCACTTTGTCAAGCGCGAGGCTTAAATCCAGCAGATGTTAAAGCTGGAAAAGTGTTTGCGATCAAAAACCCAACTTCTGATTGGATTTTTCACTCTTGGCAACCGGATGGTAGTGGTTCTTTTCAAGCTACTGCTGAAGAGATGAACGAAGGCTGGTTGTTATTTAATTTAGCTGATCAAGAACAGGCAAGCTTGTTTATGCAAGCTTTACATACTCCGCGCGAACAAGATGGCATTGATTTTTGGTGGATTGATGGTACAAATGCCATCCATGAAGGTGTAAATTCCCAGTTATGGACTAATCATGTTTATTACACTCATTCACAAGCTAAAGATAACCGCCGTGCAATGATTCTGTCGCGTACTGGTGGTATTGGTTCCCATCGTTACCCATTGCAGTTTTCCGCAGATACTTATTCGCACTGGGAAGTTTTAGAGTTTTTGGTGAATTTTACGGCGCAAGCGGGAAATGTTGGGGTTGCTTATTGGTCGCACGATTTGGGAGGATTTTATAATCATTTGTTAGGCGCACCAACAATTGATCCAGAATTATTTGTGCGTTGGATACAGTTTGGTTGTTGGAGTCCAATTGTACGCTTACATTCGGATCATGGGGTGCGAGAACCTTGGGCTTATGGGCGTAGAGTTTTGCAAGCTATTCGTACAGCTTTCCACACGCGCATGGAATTTATTCCATATTTTTATCATTTAAGCCGAGTTGCTTATGATACTGGTTTGCCGATTTGTCGCCCCTTGTATTTAGGTTATGCGGATGATCCACAAGCTTATCAAACACCAACTGAGTTTTTATTAGGCGATCGCATTTTAGTCGCCCCAGTAGTAGAAGCTGGCTGTTACCGCAAAGTATATCTACCTTCAGGTGTTTGGTGGGAACGAGCAACAAATAAATATTACCCAGGAAATCAGCAGTTAAACTTATATGTTCCTCTTGATCAAGTACCAATATTTATCAAAGCTGGGGCTATTTTACCTCTACAACCAGTCACCTTGCGTGTGGAAACTTCTCCACCTACTTGTTTGATTTTGGAAGTATATGCAGGGGAAGAAGGTGAATTAGATTTATATGAAGATGACGGCGAAAGCATAGCATACCGAACTAATGCAGGTAGCCGCCGCTTATTTACCCAAACTTGTGATAGGGAAAATTATATCCTTACCTGCGCTCCAGTACGAGGAAGTTACCCAGGAATGCCTGAACAACGTAAATTTCAAATCCGTTGGATTGGATTAGTTCCTGATAGTCAGGTTGAGGCTATTGGTGTACAGCTTAGTGATTGGCGTTGGGTGGGCGAAGTATTGGAAGTCAGTATAGAGGCAGTACCTCAGACAGCAAGTTGGCGTTTAGTTGTAGGGGCGGGTTTGGGAAATAATTGATTTATCAGATTGGTCATTGTTAATTGTTAATAACCTTGATGCAACCAATTAGGATCTTGAGTAATTAGTTCTTCCAAAGATTTGCTATCTAAAGGCTTACAAAAATAAAATCCTTGCCCTTGTCCGTTATTAGATCCCATTTGTTGAAGGAGTTCATTTTGCTCTTTAGTTTCAACTCCTTCTGCCACAATATAGACTCCTAAATTCTTGGCAAGGTTAATAATTGCCTGAACAATTTCTCCTCCCTCACGTTCTTTAGACATCCGTTCGATAAAGAAACGATCAATTTTTAAAGCATCAAAAGGGAACTGATGTAAATAACTTAAAGATGAATATCCTGTACCAAAGTCATCAATATATATCTGCACACCAATTTTTTTTAGTTGTAACAGCATTTCGACTGCCTCATCGGCATTTTCCATAATTACGCTTTCAGTAATTTCTAGTTTTAAACAAGCAGGATTGATTTTAGTTTCTAGCAAAATTGATTGGATATTATCAATTAAATTGCGTTCTAGAAACTGTTTACCAGAAATATTCACACTCATGGTTAATGGTGGGTTTGGTTGAAAACGCTCTTGCCATTCTTGAAGCTGTCTACAAGCTTGACGCAGTACCCAATAACCAATCGGTACAATTAATGCAGTTTCTTCAGCTATAGGAATAAACTCTACTGGAGAAACTTTTCCCCGTTCTGGATGATGCCAACGGAGCAGTGCTTCAAAACCTACAAGTTTGCTAGTGGAGAGCGCCACAATTGGCTGATAGTTAACTACAAGTTCTTCACGCTCAATTGCATGGCGTAAATCATTTTCTATCTGCAACAAGGTAACTGCTCGCGTGTGCATCTGTGAATCAAATACTTGATAACGTGCTTTTCCAAGTGCTTTGGCACGATACATTGCTATGTCCGCATTCCGCAACAGTTCTTCTGGTTGGTTATAACCAGTTGTATTCAATGCTATTCCAATGCTTACGCTGGTGAATATGTCATGATCGTTAATCTTAAAAGGTAATGTCAATTGCTGTTTTATTCGCTCGGCAATTTCTTTAGCATCCTCTACTGATTGAATATCCTCTAATAAAACTACAAATTCATCTCCTCCTAGACGCGCTACAGTATCTCCAGAACGAGTAGCACTTACCAGTCTTTCAACAAATGCAATTAACAGTTGATCTCCAATATAATGCCCTAAACTATCGTTAACAACTTTAAAGCGATCGAGGTCTAGAAATAGCACGGCAAATAAATAATCTTCTCGTCTTTTAGCCATCTCAACTGCGTGTTGTAGCTGGAAGATTAACAAAGCTCGATTAGATAAACCAGTTAGTGGATCGTGAAAAGCGTCGTGAATTAGTTGTGCCTCAACTTCCTTGCGTCTGGTAATATCAGTTTGAGAACCTACCATGCGATAAGTTTTTCCATTATCATCTTTAACAGCAATTCCTTGGCTGAGTACCCAACGATATGTTCCATCTTTATGTAAAATTTCACATTCACTTTCAAACCGAGGTGTAACTCCTTCAATATGAGCAGCAAGTTCTGCTTTGACACGCTCACGTTCTTTGGGATGTATTCGATTTAGCCATTCGTCTGGGGTATTACCAATTTCGTTTTCCTGATAGCCCAGCATTGATTTCCATCTGTAGGAAAAATAAATTTCATTAGTATTTAAATCCCAATCCCATAAACCATCATTAGCCGCCATAGCTGCTAGTGCATATCGCTCTTCACTTTTACGCAGAGCCGCTTCTGTTCGCTTGCGATCGCTAATATCAACTAAATAAATTCTAATCAGGCGACTTTCAGCAATGTAATATACTGATTGCTCGAAAATAGCACTGTTAACTTCTACTTCTCTAATAAAAAACTCTTTTTTCTCATTTTCAAATATATCGAGTAACCCAGCTAAAACTGCATGGTTTAACTTAGCTATTTGAAGGTCAGGAAATTGTATAATTGCGGCTGGATTAAGATAGGTTATTTGACCCATCAGATCAATTTCGATAATTGGGCTAGGTAATAACTCTGGAAAAGAAGCTAACCTTAGCAGAGCAGGTTCATTTAATGACTCAGCATCTTCTTCATCAGAAACTAATGTATCATTGGGATCAAAACACTTATTGGAACTTTCAGCAAAATTTTTGTCTTCGCAATATTCTAAAATATCTTGATCGGGAAAATCCGCATTAACCATTAGATATACTGCTTTGGCATCTCTGCCAAAAACAATAATATCTCTGTGTTTTAAAGATTGTGACAAGACTAATTCTCCGTTAATAAGTATGCCGTTTTTGCTAGTATTTCCTTGTAAATCTCCATCAATGATTTTAAATACAAAACTGTAATCTTGGCTATTCGTTACACGCAATAAAGTTGCATGATGCCGAGAAACTATAGGAGAATGAAGGACGATTGAATTTTTTAAGTCTCGACCGAGGGAATATATACTATCCTCAAGATTTATAAGTCTTTTGCCTTTAGTATCTTCAACTACTAAAACTGCTTTTAATTTTTGGTCATTAGAATTATTGGCTAACTGATTCATAATAAATATAATGTTAATGATGTATGATGCCACCGATACAATCAGTGAGTATGCTAGGGAATTGGTTAAAATAATAAATTGTTTATTTGTAATAAGTTAATAAATTTAGCCTTCCTACTTAAATATTAGTACGAAATTAAGTGGATTTTGACAACGTGATAAGTTTGGTAGTGTAAAATTTTATCTTAAATATAAAAATAAAAACTTGGCAAGTAATTAAATCATGTTATTAAAACAAATAGTAATATAAATAAAGTAACTAAAAAACTTATTTATATTATTTGATTTAGCAAAATTTAATACGTATTTATGTGGTTACGGAACAAGTAGCAGTTACTTTAGTTGAATTGTAGCTTTTAAGGGGGTGAACGATGGAAATAGCCCAAAACCAGATACATTTAGTTATATTAAGTAAGTTAACACAAAATAAGCGATCACACTCTGTCCTAAATAAATTTTAGGCTCATAACTTTTTGAAGTCAAATGTCTTATGCTTATGAATAAATTGTTAAATATTTGAGGTGAAGTTTAAACTACCGACTATGCAGCAACAAACAAATCTGACAGTGCAAGCAGCACAAGAAATTTTGAAAAATTATGACTGTGTGAGTCGCAAAACGGTTGATTCAGAAGCGGAAAAAGCTTTACTTCGTCAAGCCTTACTGCTTTTAACTGAGCATTCTGATTATCAAATTTTAGGTATTTGCGCGGATACAGCACATCAGGGGATAGCAACTCTCAAAAGCTATTTAGAAGCTTTCAACTATGAAGAAAATCTTAATTTGTCCTTGGTGGAAGGTACTGTTTATATAAAATTCAATCTCAAAAATGGCTCATCTTATATTGATTCATACGAAGGTAGCCATCGGGGTGTTTTAGTATCGTGCCAATCTGTATATGAGGGAGGGATTAACGAAATGTATGGTCACTTACCATTAGATTTATTTATGGATGTATCCTAAAATACAAATTTATCAGCAGTAAAATTCTTTTTTTGTTAGTGAAAAGATGTGATGCTGCTAGCGCTGGCTCAGGTTACGGATAGCGCTAGCAGCAACGGTATCATTTCTCCTAAAGTTGTTACTGGTTCAAAGGACGCAGCGTCGCCGCAAACACCCACTGACCTTGATTCTCCTCAGCAATAATAAAATGCTCGGCATCAATTTCACTACCATCCTTTTTGACTGCCTTAAGTTGTAGTGGATGGCTGAGAATTGTAGGATTTCCAGTCATAACAAAGCGGGAAAAGCCTAAATTGTGCGAATCATGAAAGCTATTGGGAATAACGGCGGCCAAAGTTTGACCCATAATTTCCTCATTTTCCCAGCCAAAGACTTGTCTAAAAGGTTCGTTAACGTAAACAATGAACCCCTGCTCATCTGTCATTAACACTGGTAATTCCGTTTCGCGTTTCATGTCTTCAATTGTCATGATTATGTCCTGTTGTTGTTATAGGTTGCGATCATTGATTTAAGGTGTTGTTTGAGATAGTGAATTGTTAACTGCTTTTTTAATCACGACTTTTTCCTCTTCTCTACAACCCAATCTAGCGTTAAAATCAATCAGTCCTAATTTATGTACGCGCCAGTAACGAGCTTGTGGTAGCTTAGAAACTGATTTACAGATAACTGCACTACTAAATTAGACTTATTGGAAAAATCAGTTACTTCATATTTGTAGCCACAGGCTAGCTTTAAGTACATCTATGTGTATCTGTACTACCCTAGCGCTAACGCGCAGCTTCGCTAACGGGATGGCTACGCCTACATCTGTGGTTAATTTTCCCAAATTTTACTTATGCCAGAGGTCTATTAAGTTCAGTCACGCTGGCAGGATTTTTCGATTACCTCCCAAAAGAGGGTTGTTTGAAGTTAGCAGATTAATTTTTAATTAGACGCTGTAGGTAGCTGGAAAATTAGATTTTTAAATACGAGTAAACTTGTAAATGGTAGACTATATATCCCTATTTATACTTTTTCTCATTTTTCTATCGGGATTAGCAAATTACTTAACTTAAATATTTATTTCTACACAAATTCAGGCAAATTTCGCTCTATCCCTTAAGACAACGTAGCTCAACACTTTAAGATCAGGGCATGATCAATCCTAGTCCGCGTCCTCAAATACCTTCTTGTACATGGAATCGTCCCATCGGTCTTGGTTGGGACAAACCTTATACTGTTCGTTACCCTAGCAATTTAGATGATGGCCCTTGGCACGGTATGCCGTTGGGTGGTTTTGGTGCTGGTTGCCTTGGTCGTTCCTCGCGGGGCGATTTCAACTTATGGCATATTGATGGCGGAGAGCATATTTTCAAAAGTCTCCCTGCTTGTCAGTTCAGTGTTTTTGAACAAGCTGGAAATTCAGCACCACAAGCTTATGCTATGTGTACTGAACAGCCTGAAGATGGCACTTTATCTCAATGGCAGTGGTATCCGAAGACAGGCAAGGGAACAGAAAGCAGTGGCACATACCATGCCCTATATCCCCGCAGTTGGTTTGTTTATGATGGAGTATTTCAAGCGCAATTAACTTGCGAACAATTTTCCCCAATTTGGGCGGATAACTATCAAGAAAGTAGCTATCCTGTAGGGATTTTTGAGTGGACGGCGCATAACCCCACAGATCAGCCGATTACTCTGAGTATTATGCTTACCTGGCAGAATTCTGTGGGTTGGTTTACTAACGCGATTAAAACACCCCAGGTAAAAGTCCGAGATGATGGTAGTCCAGTCTATGAATATCAACCACGTTGGAAAGATAGTACGGGCAATTTAAATCAATGGATTGTCGATCACTTTCGGGCAGGGTGTTTGCTAGATCGGGTCAGGATTCATGATGAAGTTCAGGAAGGTGAGGGACAATGGGCGATCGCAACTATTACTAACCCTAGTGTGGAAGTCTTCTATCATACCCGTTGGAACCCTGCTGGAAGCGGTGAGGAAATTTGGGATAACTTCGCCTTTGATGGTTCATTGCGGGATAAGGAAGATGAAACACCTGCCGATCCTGGTGAACAAATAGCCGCAGCAATGACTATTCGCTTCACTGTACGCCCTGGTAGAACCCGCAAAATTCCCTTCGTCCTAGCTTGGGATTTTCCAGTTACAGAGTTTGCCACTGGCGTTAATTATTATCGGCGTTATACAGATTTTTTCGGTCGTACTGGTAATAATGCTTGGTCAATTGTTCGTACTGCTCTTAAACATGATGATACTTGGAAAGAGCAAATTCAGTCTTGGCAAGAATTAACTTTAAAAAATCCCAACTTGCCTGACTGGTTGAAAATGGCGCTGTTTAATGAGCTATACATCTTAGCTGATGGCGGCACTCTGTGGACAGCCGCATCGGAAACTGACGGAATCGGTCAATTTGGCGTTTTAGAATGTTTAGATTACCGTTGGTATGAAAGTCTAGATGTACGATTATACGGGTCGTTTGCTCTAGCAATGCTTTGGCCAAAGTTAGATAAAGCGATACTAGAAGCTTATGCCAGGGCAATTCCTACCAGCGATAATACCCCTCGAATTATTGGTTATAACCAAGCAGCAGCAATTCGCAAAGCTGCTAATGCTACACCCCACGATTTAGGCGCACCTAATGAGCATCCTTGGGAGAAAACGAATTACACCAGCTATCAAGATTGCAATTTATGGAAAGATTTAGGTTCTGACTTTGTACTGCAAGTTTATCGAGATTATCTATTAACAGGTGCTACAGATATAGAATTTTTAAGCGAGTGTTGGCCTGCAATTGTCAAGACTTTAGCTTATTTAAAGGAGTTTGACCTAGACGGCGATGGTATTCCAGAAAATTCTGGCGCACCAGATCAAACATTTGATGATTGGCGGTTACAAGGAGTTAGCGCTTATTGTGGCGGGTTGTGGTTAGCTGCGTTAGAAGCTGCGATCGCAATTGGCGAGATTTTAATTAATCATGGGAGCGAATTAGAAGATAGTAATCCTGAAAGTGCGATCGCTACCTATAAATCTTGGCTAGAACAATCCAAACCTCTCTATCAAGAAAAACTTTGGAACGGTCAATATTATCAACTTGATAGCGAAAGCGGTTCAAATGTGGTAATGGCAGATCAACTTTGCGGTCAATTTTATGCTCGGTTATTAAATCTACCCGATATCGTGCCTAATGATTGCGTTGAATCTGCTTTAAAAACTATCTACGATTCCTGCTTTTTAAAATTCAATCAAAAGCTATCAGATCAACATAGTGAAAGTTTAATCCAAAATTTCATTGGTGCTGCAAATGGTGTTCTAGCTGATGGTTCCCCAGAAAATCCTCAAGCTACTCATCCTTTAGAAGTTTGGACTGGCATTAACTTTGGGTTAGCAGCCTTTATGATTCAGATGGGCATGAAAGATGAAGCATTTCAACTAACAGAAGCAGTCGTGCAGCAAATCTACAATAACGGGTTACAATTTCGCACACCAGAAGCCATCACTGCTGCTAGTACATTTCGCGCTAGCCACTACCTCCGTCCAATGGCAATTTGGGCAATTTACTTGATGATTAAGTAATTTTTAACTAAACTTACTCAACTTAAAGCTCGTGGTAAATTCCGACTTGCCACGAGCCTTAATTAGGAATCTAATAAGTTTATTTGCTCTAAGAATTTGGCAGAGGTACTACTTGTTGATTTTTGGGCTCATTAGCAGGATTAGACATTTGTGGCGGTTCAGTATTAGGACTTTGCTGCATACGTTGTAAACGTAATTCCGCCTCAGCAATTTGCTTTTGTAGTAATTGTAATTGAGCTTGAGAAATTTGTTTTTGCGTATCTAATACTTCAGTTTCAGAACGCAACTTAGCCATCCTTGCTCTATGAGAATCTGTTCGCCCTGGTTGAAAAATTAAACCCAGAAATACAGTAACATTATTTGAATCCAGAGTATTGACTGCTGCTGATAAATTTAATCCAAAATCATTCTCCGTATTTACAGGCGTGTGTATAGGAATATTTAAAGGATAAATATTAGGAAAATTGATTTCATTGCGGTTTTGTGCATTTTGCTGAGGCGATATTTGATTAACTACGTTAGCGTCTGAATTAGTCCCTATAGTAGAGTTGGGTGTATTAGTTTGAGTGGCAGTTTGAGCGACAACAAAACTATGCAAGTAAGTTTCTGTAAAGCAAAAAAGCCAGGAAGTTAACCAAAATATTGTTGCAACTTTATTTAACATAATTATTCCTTAGCAAGAAATCTCATCACCTAACGTAACGGCTGTGGAGGTTGCTATATTTTAAACCAATTTTGCTTATTTATCCCAAATCAATATGTATTAATATATATTTTTATTGGTAAATTCAATTTAAGTTTAAAATTTGTTTTTATTAATTTATGAAAAGCAACGAAGTTCAAAATTACTTCGTTGACAAATATTGAATTTAAAAACAGACAATTAGCCTCCTCTTTTATAGCTTTAATAGTTAAAATTGTCAGCAGGATTATACACATCAATTCCTACATTCGATTTCACCGAAACGGTTGATCCACTAACACCAGTGCCGTTGTCGCTGCCACCCTCTGTCCGATGCCGGACTTCTCGCCGTTGAGTGACTCGACCCCTACCGCCTTCGTTACCTTGAACTCCTGTAGTTATGCTAGCGTTTCCGCTACAAGCTCCCTGATTTTGAAAATCTACATCATTGCTACGGTCAGTAGGCAGTTTAGAACCGCTAATGTTGTATTGCACTGAAACATCAGCCTGCACACACTGTGCCGATGCTGAATCAGTTAAAGAAGGTTGAAAAGTCAAGAAAGTGGAACAAGATAACAAGCCAATTGCCAATAACGGAAATTTCATAAATTAGCTCCTTAGATTCAAAAAACGTTAGCGACAGCCATTGGTAGAGATGCTACTTTGGACAACAATTTCGCCAGAATTGCTAGTTTGACTAATTTGTTGACTATTGTGGCTACCATCTCCTCTACAACTGAGTCTTTGAGTGCTTTGTACCCGCGATGAGGTGCTTTTGGGAACTCCATCGACAACGATTGTAGTTGTAGAGGTATTTGGAGAAGTACGAATAACTGTTGTAGTTTGCCTACAATTGGCGCGACGATATCGAATACGCCTCGAACAATTGCGGAGTTTCTGATTTTGAGGGGTATTAACTCGCAGTTGTGATTTTTTTGAATCAATACTTACCCTAGCTTGCCCGGATTCTACAGAAATACCGCCATCTACAGATGTATTAATGACATCATCAGCTTCAACATTAATGTCGCCAGCTTGCGCCGTTATTGGTAATGAAAAAAGCAATGCCACCGTAACTAAGGTGAACTTTCTGATTAGCATAGAGGTTTCCCTCACTACAAGATAAGAAAAAGGTGGGAGAGGTTATTTCGCTTTCAGTACCAAAGCGATCGCTAAAAACTTCTCCCTAAAATCTGAGCAAATTCATAAAAGTTATAGCCTTTATAAGTGCCAATCATTGTTTTGATCAAATCAATATGAATGGCAATTCATTTAACTACAGCTAACGACGAGTGCGGCGACCAGTTTCAACGGTCTTTTGATCGACGTTTTGAGTAGTGTCATTCCCGTTGCCCAAAACATCAGTACTCTGACGGGAACGTTGCACATGACCCGAATTTCCCGTGCCTCTCCTGTTGTGTTCTACATGAGTTTGGTTAGCACTTTGCTCGGTGTAGTTGTTATTACCTGTGATCACAGATTCCTGACTGGCATCTTGGATTACTACTTCATCGCTATTTTGTGCGCGGACAGGTAAAGAAATTGTAGCGATTGTTGCAATTGACAGAAGACCGATTGTCCAAGTTTTGCTATTCATATCTAGTTGCTCTTTGAGTTGGTTATGAGTGTCTATATTTCTATAGGAAGCATTCCAGATTTTTATGCAAAACTTGGGGAACATTTTTTATGTTCAGGTAACAAAAAGGTTCAAATTGAAGTCAGGAGACAGGATTGAGGGCTCAAAATCAGATTTGGTATCAGTCGGAGAATTAGCAATTTATAGGCGTTTCTTGTTGATTGCGACTTTAAAAGGCAAAACTTATGTATGAGATGCGTGTTAGTTTAACTGGTAACTGGGAACTGGTAACTGTTACGCTGGAGTCATGCTGCTAACTGTTGAAAGACTCCTAAGTTATCTACGTTGCCCACGTAGAACCTTTTTAGATATATATGGCGATCGCACTCTGAAAGCCCCTCCTAGCGACTTTTTGTTGAAACTACAACAAGAACGACTGGAGCATGAAAATTTTGTTCTGACAGAGCAAATTAGCCAAGGCGCTGTCCCACATATTCAGCCAGATTACCAGAGAGGTGATTGGCAAGCTGGTGTTAAGGCTACCGTAGCTTTAATGCAGCAGGGTGTTGAACGTATTTATCAAGGTGTACTGAGTACAACCATAGAGCCTAGCACTCTAGGTTTAAATGAATCGCCTTTAGAGGAATTAACTTTATTAAGTTCTCCAGATTTGTTAATTAAACAGCCTGGAAAATCATACTTCGGTGATTGGGTTTATATTCCTATAGATATTCATTTAGGCAAACGTCCCAAGCAAGAATATCAAATTATTGCAGCATATCATACCCAAAATTTGGCAGCCGTTCAAGGTGCTTGGTCAGAAGAAGCTTGGTTAATCTTACGTGAAAGAGGAAGTTATCAAGTAGATTTGTGGCGCTGGCTTCCAGAATTGCAAATTCATTTGAAAGAATGTTTTCAAATGCTGCTGGAAAAGCAGGAACCAGAAGTATTTATTTCTCGACAACAGTGTAGTATCTGCCCTTGGCAAGCAGGTTGCCATGAGCTTGCAACCTCTCAACAGCATTTGTCTCTATTACCAGGAGTTACTCCCAAGCGATACGAACATTTAAAAACACTCAGGCTAACTAGCTTAGAGTCTCTAGCTGATGCAAATCCAGTTTATTTAGAGCCAGAGATGGAAACTGAGTTAGCGCAACAGATAGTTAGACAAGCGCAAGCTGTTTTAACCCAGCAGGTGCTATTAGTTCCCTCTTTATCTAATTCAACTAAGTTAGATATACCGACAGCACCAATTGAAATTTATTTTGATATTGAAGCAGAACCAAGTTTAAATCTTGACTATCTCTTGGGGATTTTAGTTGTTGATAAAACTGCTCAAACAGAAAAATTTTATCCTGTATTAGCCGAAAAACCTGAAGATCAACAATTGATATGGCAGCAATTTTTAGATTTAATTGCAGCTTATCCAAATGCACCAATTTTTCATTATTCGCCTTATGAAACAGACACAATCAAGCGTTTAGCGAAGCTTTACAAGACACCATATCAACTAATTGAGCCAGTACTATCGCGCTGTGTCGATCTGCATCAAGAGCTTATAGATACGGTAACTTTACCATTGCATGGATATTCTCTTAAATTAATTGCTAACTGGTTGGGGTTTAACTGGCGAGATCCCTTAGCGAGTGGTTCCCAATCTATTTGTTGGTATGACGAATGGTTACAAAAAGGCGATCGCACACTGCTTGACTTAATTCTCCGTTACAACGAAGACGACTGTCGCGCCACCCGCCACGTGAAAGATTGGCTCGTCAAGTTTTTACAAGATAGTTCTCAAGATGTAGTTGACAAACCCGAATAATGCTGGCAGAATAGAAATTGTCGCGAATAAAATTGCGAAATTTGGGACTGTAGTTCAATTGGTTAGAGCACCGCCCTGTCACGGCGGAAGTTGCGGGTTCGAGCCCCGTCAGTCCCGTAGAATAAATGCTCAAAAAAGAATACAGATAGATTGCATCCAATCTATCTTCATTAGATTTCTGGCAAAAATCAAAAAAATATTGTACATCATCTGCGTCCATCTGCGTTTATCTACTCACATCTGCGGTAAAAAAAAACATTGATGTTAGCCAGAAGTATATTTGGCGCTAACGTAAACAATTGTAAGTAAAATCAAAATCTCAAATCGAATGACTGTTAGAGTTCGTATTGCTCCTAGTCCTACGGGAAATTTACACATTGGTACAGCAAGAACTGCTGTATTTAACTGGCTGTATGCGCGTCATCATGGCGGCAAATTTATTCTCAGAATTGAAGACACAGATGAAGAGCGATCGCGCCCTGAGTACACTCAAAACATCCTTGATGGTCTTACTTGGTTAGGACTAAATTGGGATGAGGGGCCATTATTTCAGTCAGATCGGCTCGATTTATATCGCCAAGCCGTCCAAACTCTTTTAGATAAAGGATTAGCTTATCGCTGCTATACCAGTGAAGCAGAATTAGACGAAATGCGGGCAGCCCAAAAAGCTAGAAAAGAAGCACCGCGCTACGATAACCGCCACCGCAACTTAACTCCAGAACAAGAAGACGCATTTAAATCTGAAGGTCGTCGCCCAGTAATTCGTTTTAAGATTGATGATAACCGCGAAATCGTCTGGAATGATTTAGTTCGAGGCACAGTTACTTGGCGCGGTAGTGACTTAGGCGGCGATATGGTCGTTGCCCGTGCATCAGAAGAGAGTCACATTGGGCAACCTTTGTACAATTTGGCTGTAGTAGTCGATGACATTGATATGAATATCAGCCATGTCATCCGAGGGGAAGACCATATTGCTAATACAGCAAAGCAAATTCTACTGTACGAAGCTTTCGATGCTGCGGTGCCGGAATTTGCCCACACACCATTAATTTTGAATCAAGAAGGTAAAAAGCTATCGAAGCGGGACGGTGTTACCTCGATTTCTGACTTTAAGCAGATGGGTTATACTGCCGAAGCTTTAGCTAATTATATGACCTTATTAGGTTGGTCAGCGCCAGATTCAACCAAGGAAATTTTTACCTTAGAAGAAGCAGCGAAAGAGTTTGGTTTTGAGCGTGTAAATAATGCAGGCGCTAAATTTGACTGGGAAAAGTTAAATTGGCTCAATGGTCAATATATCCATAAAATGCCAGTGGATCAGTTAACAGATCAGTTGATTCCATATTGGCAAGCTGCTGGATATAAATTTGACCCAGAGGGCGATCGCACTTGGCTAGAACAGATTTCTGCTTTAATTGGTGCTAGTCTCAACCGTTTAGAAGAAGCTGTGGAGATGAGCAAAGTCTTCTTTACTCAAACCGTAGAGTATAACGAAGAAGCTGCTGCCCAGTTACAGCAACCTGGCGCTGCTGATGTAGTCAATGCGATCGCACAAGCATTAGAAACTAATAACTCCTTGAGTGCAGATGATGCCCAAGCCATCATTAAACAGGTTACAAAAGAGAAAAACTTCAAAAAAGGAGTGGTGATGCGATCGCTCCGTGCAGCCCTGACTGGGGAGGTACATGGCCCTGATTTAATTCAATCTTGGCTATTATTACAGGCGCGGGGATTAGATAAATTACGCTTGCAAAAAGCGTTAGCAAGATAATATTAACTTCACCAAGCCTTCACCTTAGTAACGGGGAGAGGGCTTGGAGTTTTTAATGTTTTTCTACTTTTGAGGAACTCGTTTTTATATCACATCGTCACTACTATCAATAGAGCCGTTACATTTTTGATAACAAACAATACGTTTGTAGCAGTAGTAATGTACAACCCAGTGACGAATTTAAAGTCAAACATCCGGTTATTGTCCCGCTGGGCTGTTATTATAGGGACTCCAATACTTACTGGCATCTTATTTAACGCCCCTACATCAGCCCAGCAAGTGAAATCTACGTCAATGTTTGAAAACCCTACCATTAGCCCTAATTTTTCCCCAGATCCACTAACTATTAGGGGTATTGGTGGTGGGACAGTACCCGCCCAAAAAGTTGCAGGTCGTTCAGAAACGGCAACTGGTTCATGCGTTGGTTTTGTGGATGCAAAACCAGACCATAAAATAGTATTAACTAATTTCTTTAAAAATCTAACTATCCAAGTACAAAGTCCAGAGGATACAACTTTACTAATTAAAGGCCCTGGTGGTAGTTGGTGTAATGATGATTACAATAACAAGAATCCAAGTATTAGTGGTCAATGGCTAGAAGGTAACTACAATGTCTGGGTTGGATCTTATCAAAAAAACAAGTCAACCCCATACATTATTAGACTGACTGAGAAGTGAGTAGAGAGGCGATCGCAAACATAATTTAATTGCAAATTTTTAAATTACCTTGCTCAACTAAGCAATCTTATTAGTTATAGCCGTAGCCAGGGAGGTTAGGACATAATAAAAATTGCTGTAACCATTGAAAAAAAAAGGTTTTGAAAAAAGCTGATAGCTGACTGCTGAGTGCTATAGAATTATTCCTAGATTGGCAATCTGTCGCTGTAAGGCTGAAGTTAGGAGATCTTCTCCACAACTTTAGCCTTATTCAGTTATATAACAAGCATTTTTGATTTTAGGAGTAATAATGATGTTTGCAGGAAAAAGACCTAATAACCTGGGCGTTAATGATGGGAAATTAGCACCTTGCCCTAATACCCCCAACTGCGTTTGTAGCCAAGATTCAGATGCAGGACACAAAATTGAGCCATTAACTTATAACTCTACTGCGGCAGAAGCGATCGCAAATCTCAAGCAAGTGATCCAATCAATGCCCAAAACTCAAATCATCACAGAAAACACCAATTACCTCTATGCAGAATTTACCAGCGCCCTTATGGGTTTTGTTGATGACGTGGAATTTTATCTAGATGATACTGCAAAAGTCATCCATGTTCGTTCCGCTTCTCGTCTAGGCAAATCTGATTTAGGAGTCAACCGTAACAGAATTGAAGCCATTAGAACAAAACTGAAAGAAATCAAAAGTTAACTACCAAAAACCAGTTAACTACAAAGTGTGCTTTTAGCTTTCCTCCCCGCTTTCAAAAAACGGGGTTTTTAGCTTTTTTCGTAATAAGTTTAAACCGTTTTGTCAAGGCGTAAGTTTTATAATAATAACTAAAGTAAAAAAAATGTTAAAGAAATGTCCCTAGATGTGCTTAAGCAAGAAGCAACCGATAAAAATACTTCACAACAAAGATTACGAGAACTAGCCGCAATAAATGATGAACTAGCCATAGTAGTTGCGGCTAATCCCTTGACTGAGTCTAGTCTTTTAACAGAACTTCTTATAAAAAATAGAGAAAACAAGCAGAAGAATAGGGAAATGCAAAGAGCGATCGCCAGTAATCCTAATACACCAACAAGATGGTTAATTGGACTAGGCGCTCGATTTCCTGAAGAATTTTTTAGCAATCCGGTTTATAATCTGCAAATCTGGCAAGATGTCAATTTTAATAATTTATCGGATGCAAAATTCCTTTTGCAATTTGTCTTGGCATCTAATGCCCGAACATCTTTTCTAGACTTTGCTGCTGGCATTTGTCAAAATAATCTTAAGCGTCTTCGCAATAATGACCGTTTTGAGGACTTTCCTTTAGATCGTCAACATGAAATTAATATTAAGCGTATTCAGAACAGGTTAGGAGCTTGGCTTGGTATATACTCTTTTGAAGAATTTTGGAAATGGAGAGAAACTTTAATTGTTATAGCAAGTCATCGAAATACTTCGAGAAATAAATTGTTGGAGCTATCAACATCTAACGAGGATATTGTCGCACAAGTTGCTCATTTAGGTCTTGATCGTCCAAATGATGACATCCAATTTTGGGATAAAGTGGCTTCTTATAAGCAGCCAAACCTTATTCTTTTTATCCCCAGTCACTTGATGTTTAAACTGATTCAATTGCCAGATATATCTATAAATTTCATAAAAGCAGCATCTCAACTTGACCAATATCCAGATCTTCTTAATATCATTGCCAATCATCGAAAAACTCCCAAGGATGTACTAGAGAAGCTAGCAGAAAATAGTATTCCCTTTGTTGCTGAAGCGGCAAAGCTACATATTAATTACGCTGGAGAAATGGAAACTGGATGGCGCGAACAAGCAGACAGTAAAATTGATAGAACGCAACTACCTAGCTTAAATGATAATGAAGAGGGAATTGAACTACGATTGTGGCACATGGGAGCCATTCATGAAAGCACTTTACCTTATTTAAATCAAACTTCCATATATGAAACAACAAATACTCTGTTAAAGATTATTTGTGATGTTGATACATCTAAAGCTACTTTAGATTATATTAAAAATCACCCAAAATTTTCGCAACTAATTACTGAATGTATTACTTGTTTAGAACAACGATCAGCAATACTTTTTGATGTGCTTCCGCGAACACTACCGATAGATACTACAAAACTGCCCGATAATATTGCTGTCAATCAAATCAAACCTGTAGTTGATGATTTTAATGATTTGCTTTTAAAAATAGATGATAAATATTGGTGCAAAAAACGAAAATTTATTTTTATAAAAGACCTAGATATTTATGAATTTTTAATAATTTTTAACCAAAAATCAATATTTTCTCATAATAAGAAATACTACCTACCAAAGATGCTTAGTGATTTTGAAGGTGGTAGATATAAAAACCATAATTTACGACTTTTTGAAATTTCTAATTTAGAATACTATGGTGTAATTCTAACAACCCACCCTAGCACTTCTCCGCAAATTCTAGCAAAACTGGTGGAGCATCCAAGTTATGGGGTCAGAGCTTTGGTTGCTAGTCATCACAATATCACTCAAAACTCTTTAAATAGGTTAATTGAAGATCGCCATCCAGAAGTGAGAGCCGCAGCTTTGGCTAATCTCAAACTTGATTCGACGCTAAAAACACAATTAGAAATCTTGGAAAATCCCAATTTATCTTCTCTAGATTTACTAGAACTAGCAAATAGCGAGCATACTGCTGTGAGAGCTAAAGTTGCTCATCATCCTCACGTTGATGGTTCAATTCTGGCAAAACTAGCTAATGATAAGTTCATTGTCAGATTGGCTGTAGCTAGACATCCCAAAACCCCATCTAACATTTTAACTGGATTTACTCAGCATCCAGATCAAAAATTACATCTAGCGGTTGCCCAAAATCCAGGTGCGCCTAAAGATTTACTCATAAAGCTAGCAACTCAACCTGCACCAAAGAGTGGATTTCACTTTAATCCACTCAATTTAGCTGCTGTTAAAAGTTTACTGACTCAAGAACCATTATCGGCACTTGATTTATTGGCTCGATGTCTAAAATTTCCCAATAAACCATCATTTGCTCGCTTTTTGGTACTAATGAATCCTCAGATACCTAATTCTTTTTTGGCAAGATACTATAAATCTTGGTTTTGGCTAGAAAGATACGCGATCGCTCAAAATCCTAATACTGACGAAGAAATTCGCCAACAACTTACACAAGACCCAAATAGAATTGTTCGTGCTGCTGCCAGAGACAACTTAAAGTAGATTTGCGCACTCGGCATAA
Source organism: Oculatellaceae cyanobacterium (assembly GCA_036702875.1). Classification (GTDB taxonomy): domain Bacteria; phylum Cyanobacteriota; class Cyanobacteriia; order Cyanobacteriales; family PCC-9333; genus Crinalium. The sequence continues at coordinate 26,402 of DATNQB010000080.1, forward strand.
GAACATACCAGGACTACTCCCTTCCCACTACAAGATTACCGATCGTATTCTTCTTCTTCCTTGGCGTTCTTTGCGTCTTGGCGGTTTTTTCAATAAGTATTCTTTAGGCGGGAAGGGAGTAAGACCTAAGTTCTACATTACTTCAACCAATTTGACCTATTGAGCCATGCAACCTATTTAGTAGGAATGGCTGAAAGCTATATGAAGTAAGTAAATAAGAACGGAGAGGGAGGGATTCGAACCCTCGTTAAGTTGCCCTAAACAGCATTTCCAGTGCTGCGCCTTCAACCACTCGGCCACCTCTCCAGGTGTGTTTCTCTTTTTAGCTTACATCGTTTTGGCGTAAGCTCTAATTATTATACAGTATATTTCGTTACTTGATCTATGCCCCATTACTATAAAGTTAAAATTCACAATCGCCAGACAGGTACTAATCATACCCTAACAGTGCCAGACGATCGCTATATTCTGCATAGCGCGGAAAATCAGGGAACAGAACTGCCTTTTTCGTGTCGTAATGGGGCTTGTACCACCTGTGCTGTGCGCGTTAAGTCAGGGGTGATTCACCAACCAGAAGCACTGGGACTTTCTCCCCATCTGCGCGAACAAGGTTATGCCTTGTTATGTGTAAGTTATGCTCGCTCTGATCTGGAAGTAGAGACGCAGGATGAGGATGAAGTCTACGAACTCCAGTTTGGTCGCTACTTTGCCAAAGGAAAAGTCAGATTTGGATTGCCGTTAGATGAGGAATAGTAATTTAGAATTTTGGGGTCAAATTCAATCTCAACTCCGATTTCATAATTTTCAACTTGTACACAAAAGGCGATTGTTGATTTTATGCTGCTGCTTACTGCTGTTCGGTTGCCAATCGAATAAGCAAACTCAAGGCACAATTGTCAAGATCGAGCGGGTTGTCAGTGGTCAAACTCTAGAATGGATAGATACCAGTAAACAACCCGCATTAATTGATCGAGTGCGATTAATCGGCATTGAAGCACCAGATTTGCGACAACAGCCTTGGGGAGATCAGGCAAAACAACAGCTTGAGCAAATGACTGGGAAAATAAATGGTCAAAAGCTGGTATTTGAATCAGTTTTATTAGAGTCAGATGTGGAGCAAGTAGATCAATTTGGGCGAAAGCTTGCTTATGTATGGAAAGATGGAGTATTGCTCAATGAGCAGCTAGTAAAAGAAGGTTATGTATTAGCAGTAGTGCGATCGCCTAACCACAAGTACGATCAACGATTAATCCGCGCCCAAGAATACGCCCGACTCATGGGCAAGGGTATTTGGAATCCTGAACAGCCAATGCGGTTAACTCCTGCTGAATTCAAACGTCAAAACAAATAACCATGAGCCATAATTCTCCGGAGCAGTTACAAATTTTTCTGGATATTGCGACAGAAGCAGCCTTAGCTGGTGGTGTGGTCTTGCAAAAATATTGGGGCAAGTTAGAAGCTGTACAAGAAAAAGGACGACCTGGTGATTTAGTTACTGAAGCAGATAAATATGCAGAAATTGCCATCTTAGAAGTGCTAAAACGCCATTTCCCACACCACTCAATTTTGGCAGAAGAATCTGGTCAACAAGGAGATAATAGCAGTGAATATTTGTGGGCGATCGATCCTCTTGATGGCACAACTAACTACGCCCATCAATATCCTTTTTTCGCAACTTCAATTGGGTTATTAATTAATGGAGTTCCAGAAGTTGGTGTAGTTTTTGATCCCTTTCATAACGAATTATTTCGCGGTGCTACAGGTTTAGGAGCAACTCGCAATCGGCAACCAATTCGAGTTTCTCAAACATCTTCTCTCAGCAAAAGCTTATTAGTAACTGGTTTTGCTTATGATAGAAGGGAAACAGCAGATAATAATTATGCTGAATTCTGCCACCTCACCCACCTGACCCAAGGAGTTCGGCGCAGTGGGGCAGCTTCGGTTGATTTAGCTCATGTTGCCTGTGGACGCTTAGACGGCTATTGGGAACGTGGACTATCTCCCTGGGATATAGCAGCCGGAATAGTTTTAGTAAAAGAAGCTGGAGGTACAGTCACAGCATACGATCGCACTCCTCTAATTATCCATTCTGGTCGCATTCTCGCTACCAATGGTCACATCCACGAAAGCCTTAGTAACGAACTTTTACAGATTTCTCCCTTAAAAGTCTGAGGTCAAGGAATATAAATGTACGACATACTAGAAGCAGCTATTAGGCAAAAAGCTCAAACAGGCGGCTATGTCTTTTAAAATAGAACACGGACTATTTAAGCTTGATCTCACTGACCACCACGCAATTTTAGGTGTACCAGTGGATGCTGACCCTGACCAAATACGTCAGCGTTATAAATTGGTAGCGCGTCTATTGCACCCTGATACTTGTCCAGCAGAAACACCAGAGGAAAAAGAGTTTGCCAAGCAACTGTTTTCCAAGTTGGTCAGCCCTGCTTATGCGGAACTATCTAAGTCTCGTAACCGTGCCGAATATTTGGTAGTGCTAGGTCATGTAGGAAAGCGTCTAGCCGCCGAACCCGCTACAGTGCAAATTACTACCCCAGCCGCCAATCAGTTAGCGCAAGCAGGTGCTAATTTAGATAGTTTATATAAAAATTTGCTGCAGAACTTGGCAGCAAAACAGTATGAATCTTTCTATCAGGTCATAGAAATCATTGCTCAAATTAGTGAGCTAAATATGGTTTTCTTGATGTGCAAAGAAGGTCAAGGCATTACAACAAATTTCAAAACTGCTGGGAGTGCTAACTACACAGTTGCAAAAACAACCCAAAAAATACCTGTTTCTGAACATAAACCTGCTGAGTCCCCCTTATCGCCAGTTGCTCCTTATCTTCATCGGGCTGAAGAGTATGTAAGTAAGAATAATTTAGCTAAGGCGATTTTAGAGTTACGAGATGCTTTGAGCTTGGAACCCAATAATAGTAACTGTCATAGTTTATTGGGGATGATTTATTTGAAGCAACATCAGGGGACAATGGCTAAAGTTCACATTACTAAAGCTTTACAATTGAATCCTAAAGACCCAAAAGCATTACAAGCTAAACAATTGCTAGATAAATATCAACAATCAGTTACGGGTAAGACATCCCAGCAATCACAATCAAATCAGAGCAAAGCAACTAATGCAAAACCCTCTGATAAATCTGGCGGTGGTTTATTTGGTGGTTTCTTTGGCGGCAATAAGAATTGACCTACTCCCCCGCTAAAGCGGAGATTATAGCAGGGGATTCTTTGCAGCGCTGATTTGCAGTACTCCCTCGCCGACTTAGATCTCTCTTCGTCTCCGTTCTTGAGCCATAAATTAGTTTCTCCCTGCGCTTTTAGAGTAATCCAATGAAAAAATGATCCAAACTCAGGGATACTGAGAGAATAATTAGTGTCCAGAATGGTTGATGTCTCCAAAATCCTTAATCCAACTAAGCGATAGTCTCAGAGCGTTGTACATCAAGACAGCAAAAAAGCT
>DATNQB010000081.1 GCA_036702875.1 Oculatellaceae cyanobacterium
ATATTTTTCTTTCATGCACTAAAGATGTTTGCGAGTTAATGAGATTAAAGCCAAATAAAAGCTTAAATTTTTACAGAGGTTTAAAAGCTGCATCCCTTATTCAGTCTTGTCTTTGACGGGGTTGTCACCCCGTCAAGGTGACACCTCTGATCAAAATGAATCACTTTTAGATTTCGGATTTTGATTAGTAGCTGTAGATAGAAACTGACTTTCTTCTCGGTTGACGGGGAGAAATTGAAAGTGGGGTTTGATCACAACCTTTTTAACTAAAAATACAAATTAGGAGATTAATAATGCCTGATACCAGTGTCAAAAAAGTAGATTCCAGCCATTCCCCTTTAGGGGAATTGGGTCAAAAATATCTCGCATCCGGCAAAACTGTCTCAATGCGTCTTTGGGAAGATCAACAACCCGATGAAGCTAAACCTCCAGCTACACGAGATTATGAAACTGTTGGCTATGTAATTAAGGGTCGTGCTGAATTACATCTTGAAGGTCAAATGGTATTACTTGAACCTGGTGACTCTTGGGTAGTACCAAAAAATTCATCCCATACTTATAAAATCTTAGAACCTTTCACAGCAGTTGAAGCAACCAGCCCACCTGCTCAAATTCACGGACGCGACGAAAACTAAAGCTTAGGTTCACAGCAGTTAGCAAACTCTTCACTAATGCTAACGATTACTCCTCCCCATTTTTTCCTCGTCAGGAAGTATGGGGAGTAGTTTTTTTATTTTGTAAATTTTTGCTTACTTTTTATACGACAAAAAATATATCTGCTTATATAAATTTTATCAAAAAAACTGAGCTTTATTTTAGTTAATATCAGTATCAAAAGTTCTACATTAACTATAAAAAATATATTATTTTATCCAACTCACGGTTGAGATAAACAAATATTTAAAAAGCTAAAAATACTAGAAGAACGACACAAATATGCAGATTTAAAGTGTCGTCAATTTAGACAGTTTACTGTTGCAGAAACGTTTCAAAATAGCTAAAAACAAAATCAAATTTTAGGAGATTAATAATGTTTTATCACAAAAAGCACCTCCAGTATTACACCCCGCCTACACGACCAGATCCTATCTATGCCAAAAATGTGCAGGAACTAATAGGCGGCGTATTCGGGGAAATGACTGTAATGATGCAGTACTTATTTCAGGGCTGGAACTGTCGAGGGCCTGCCAAGTATAAAGATATGCTGCTCGATGTTGGTACTGAAGAAATTGGGCATATTGAGATTTTAGCAACGATGATTGCCCATTTGCTAGATAAAGCTCCTGTAGCCGCGCAAGAAGAAGGTGTCCAAGATGCGATCGTTGGTGCAGTTATGGGAGGTACAAGCCCCCGCGATGTGATTATGGGAAGCATGAACCCACAGCACGCGATCGTCTCAGGTTTAGGTGCTACACCTAGCGACAGCGTGGGTTATCCCTGGAATGGTCGCTTTATCGTATCTAGTGGCAATTTATTAGCAGATTTCCGGTCTAATCTGCACGCTGAATCACAAGGTAGATTACAAGCAGTGCGCCTCTATGAAATGTCAGACGACCCAGGCGTGAAAGATACTCTGAGTTTCTTAATTGCCCGTGACACAATGCACCAAAATCTGTGGTTAGCAGCAATTGAAGAGCTACAAGACTCTGGGATGGAAACAACCCCTGTTCCCAGTTCTTTCCCACAAAATTTAGAGAAGTCCGAGTTTTCCTATCAGTTTTGGAATCATTCTGAGGGAGAGCAAAGCGGTGAAGGTCGCTGGGCGAAGGGCAAATCAATCGACGGGAAAGGCGAGTTTGAGTATGTGGCTAATCCGCAACCACTTGGCCCGGAAGCAGAATTACCACCCCCAGAACCTAAACTTTATGGTACGGGTAAATAGTTAGTTTTTGTTTAACGTTTAACACTGTTGGGGAGTTGAATTTTTGACATCTCCCCAACTTCCTCGTTAAGCAGGGCTGTTTCCTGCATCCGCTGACACCTTCAAAGGTGCAGCTACATTAACATAGGCGTTGGCGTAGCCTGCGCGAAGCGCATAGGGTAGCCCGCCTGCGCGGGCTAGATTTTCAATTAAGCCTGCGTAAGCAGGCTTGCTCTGTCTGGTTCCCCAGCCTTGAGGCTGAGGGAATTTGAATGTTCCCCATTAACAAGCAGGGCTAGGTTTTAACCTTGTATAGTTCCTGGTTTTGAAGGATTGTTCTACTTATGTACAAAATGGCTACACTTCAGGACAACTAAAAATTGTCAGTAAAATCCAACCCAGCAGATAGTAATGCCTTTCACAAACAAGCCCTGCTTGTCTGCCAAAATGTTCACGAGTTTCTGGACTGTAGAACTTAATTCCACCTGGAGAAAATGGTACTTGCTGAGTATCAGCAAGTATTTTAATAATCGGATCTACTAAATAGAATTTTCCACCAGGTTGTAAAACTCGACTAACCTCGGAAAAAACTTTTTCTGGATTCGGATAGTGTATAAAACTGAGAGTATTAAAAACTGCATCAAACTGACCATCAATAAAGGGAAGTGCTTCAGCATCACCTTGTAAATAAATCAGTCGGGGATGATGGCGGTTATTTTGTCTGGCTTGACTAAGCATTTCAGCAGATAAATCTAGCCCTGTACCACGTAACTGTGGGAAATGGGTAGCAAGGCGATTAAGTAATTTGCCAGTACCACAGCCGAGATCAAGGATATTAGGATGATCTGGCAACACGATATATTCAAGCAAGCGTTTGTGGATAGCCTGGTAAAAAACTGAGGTAAAAATTATGTCATATCTCGATGCCCAAATGTCAAAAAATTGCTGTTTTTTGTTAAAGGATTTGTCTGTCATTTTGGGTGATCTAAGTTGAAAACAGTCCACCGCAATTAATCTTGCTCACTATCTTCAGATATACCTCTTTAGAATAGGTACTTATATTAAAGGATAAGTATCTAGACAGAAGCAAACCAGTGTTTAGGTTTGCTTTCTTTATAAGAAGTTAACAGTTGGTTATTAGCGATGCAAGTTGAAACTAGAGAAAGTTCTATCAAAAGAAAAGATTTATTCAGAAGTTTAATTATTGGGGGCATTATCGGTATAATCGCTGGTTGTCCTCTAGGCTGGTTTGCTCATCAACTATACTCTCAACAGCGTTCAGCCCAAGTTTTACTTTGTAGGCAAAAAAACGTAGGCTCGCCCAACCTTGAACAGCTATGCGGTTCTGCCTATTAATTTTTTCTAGCCTCAAGTTAATATTTTTGCTGGTTGAAGTTAATTAATAAATCAACTACTTGATAGTTGATTTATATAATTTATACCTTGTATATAATTTAGCTAAGAAAGAGTCCTTAAAATAATTATCTATGATTATTGTTTCAACAATCCCGCCAAGGTAGTGCTATTTTGTAGTCAACTAATCAACTAAAGCGTAAAACTAACCACTTGCTGAGATTGACGTAAAAACGGTATTAAGATAAATGACCTCAGCCTTTAGCTAACCCACGGTTTACCCGAAGAAACATAACGACTCTTTAGCGGGCTTTTCTTTGCAGCCGAATCAGTTCATTTTGAACTTTCTTTTGTAAAGCAGAATCAGATTGAATTTGAACAGTAATGTTGTTGAAACGGGAAATAGTTAAGTCGTTGCTTTCAACAATTTTTTTTGATTGATTACAGTAATTAGCTGCTATTCCCTGGGCATTTTTGGGAAGACCTCTAAGACTTTGCTGTTGATTACAAACAATACCAGGTACAGAACCAACAATTTTTTTTATTTCATCGTATGCGGATAGACGCAATGGTTCCATTGCTAATACAGCTTTAGCATAGTTGCTTAATTCTGACTTACTTATATCTTGAGCATAAGCAGAATTACTGGAAACTAACTGCTGGGAGTTTCCAGACAAACCAGGTACTATGCCGGATAGTAACCCAACACTAGCTAGAGTGGCGACAATTACGGAACGAATGCAATTGCGATTGAAGTAACGAGCAGAGTTGTAGTGAGCCATCGTTTATACAAATAACAAAGAAAACACAATTTATTAAAACCCACAGGGTTCATATTGTTTGAACTACTTTAAGCAAGAGAAGTTCCAGCAAAATTGGCTTTTTAGCGTGGAGTTAAAACATTTGGCTTTATCGGTGAAATATTTGACACAGTTCGATGACTTTAGTTTGTAGGGTTGACATCGCATCTGCTCCTCGTTTGAGGCTAATTTCTAACTCTAGCAGTATTGGTAGCGTGGAAGTAAGTTGTTTTGAGGAAATAGATTGAATTTCTTGGCGCAGAAAGTAAATGCGCTTGGGGTTACTTACTTCTGCGGCGGAGGCGATCGCTTTTTCGTCTCGCTCTCCATCTTCCATCATAATCTTTACCCATAACCAAGTGCGAAACTGCCCGATTAAAGTAGCAACTATTCGCAAGGTTGGTTCATTATGGCTAATTAAATCAGATACTAGCTGCAAAGCTTGAACCGTTTTGCCCTGCCTGATCGCTGCGGCTAACTGTAAGCTATTTTGAGTATTGGCATTAACTAAGGCAGCTACAGCTTGCTCATTAATAGTCGCCGTAGTACCCGCATAAAGCTGCAACTTTTCTAGTTCATTGAATAGCTGCCGAGTATCATTACCAACAGACTCAGCTAAAAGTTCCACAGCAGAGTTGTTAAGCTTCACACCGACTTGCTGTGCAGATGCCCGCACTTGCTGTACTAATAATTCGGTTTTCCAGGGAGGAATTTGAGAAAACTCCTGGATTTCTGCGTACTTTTGCAGTAATTTGGTAGATTTGAGTCTACCATCGGGTTTGTTGCCGCTAGTCAGCAACAATACCACAGACTCAGGGATAGCTGGTAAGGTACGCTCTAATTCAGCCAATAATTGTTCAGAACATTGTTGGCAAATATTAGTATCCGCTAGCCAAACCAAACGCCTACCCATGCCAAAAGGTGGTGTCATTGCTTGGTTTAAAGCCAAAATAATAGCATCGGTTTGTTCTGGGGAGATTTTGTCATAGTTAAAGCTAGCCCAATTAGGATCGAGAACTGATCCCCGTAGGGTATCAACAGCTTTAGAAATCGCAAAGTTATCATCTCCCCAATAGAGGTAAATTGACATTACAGGACAAAGTGCGATCGCGAGGGGATCAAGATTGGACGAGAATTATCAAACTTATTTAAACAGAGTGGCACGGCTAACGCTACCCGCCACTTACGAATCACTATTACAACATATTCAGGAATCACCTAAGTTTCAGCCACATTCAGATGGTGGCAGAAAAGCAGTCCCATTTCCTGGTTATACAGTAATTACCCCCCCCTGGGAGGAAGATTCAAAAAATTCAACATTCTACCAGAACTTAAAAACTTGCCAAGAGCAGCTATTACAGCAGCTACCTGATTTAATTGTGCCTGTACCTCCCTCTAGTTTTCATTCAACCTTGGCAGATTTAATTTGGGATAGCGCCTACCGTGATGCTGTTACCCATAATCCTGAGTTTGAAGTGCAATTGCGTTCTGCTATTGCTAAAAGTTTTGAGCAATGTAAAAATTCTTCGACAGGTGGCAATCCGATTCGCTGGCAACTGCTAGGCTTGATTGTCATGCCTCGCGCTTTAGGTGTTGGTTTAGCACCTAAAGATGAAGATTCTTACGAGCAAATTTTGCAACTGCGACGAGCTATTTATCAAAATTCTGATTTAATTGCCCTTGGGATTGAACAGCAATATCACTTTACGACTCATATCACGCTAGGATATTTTGGTGAAATTTCACCAGATTTAGACCGTAATCGCTTGTCTCAAATTTTATCTGAACTCAATAACCAATGGTTAGAAAATCCCCAAGAATTATTGATAAATCGGGCAGATTTGCGTAAGTTTGACGATATGACCAGATACTATCGTGAACAGGATTCACCCGTTTTAGAGTTCTGATAGCTGAGATTATAGAGACGTTGCATACAACGTCTCTACAAGGATTCTAGGTAACGCGTAAGTCTTATTAATGAAATGGTAGAATTACTTGGTTATTAAAAGAGAAGCATTGTTACTACATCCAATTCTGCAACAAAGTTTTGCAGTTATTGACCGAGAAATTGGGGAACACAACTTCAGTGCAAATGAATATGCTATTGTGCGGCGGGTAATTCATAGTACGGCTGACTTTGAATTTGCCCAGCTTATACGGTTTAGCAATAATGCGATTGAAAGTGCGATCGCAGCTATTCAACGTGGTACACCCATAGTTACGGATGTCAGCATGGTTAAACAAGGTGTTAGTACCTTGGTATCACAAACATTTGGCAACCCCGTGATTAGTGCTGTAGAACAAGCGCAGGTAGCTAACCCTGGAAAAACTCGCACTGAAACAGGTTTACTCAAATGTTTAGAGCAATTTCCTGATGCTATTTTTGTAATTGGAAATGCTCCTACTGCTTTATTAGCTCTTTGTGCTGAATTGCCTTTTTTAGCTATACAACCAGCAATAGTAATTGGTGCTACTGTTGGCTTTATTTCAGTAGTAGAATCAAAAGCTGCATTAGCTCAAACACCTGTACCGCAAATTCGGATAGAAGGGCGCAAGGGTGGCTCTCCAGCTGCCTCTGCAATTGTTAATGCTTTACTTGTTTTAGCATGGGAACGAGAACAGTATACAGTCAAAAATAACTTTTAGATAATAAATATTAGTAACTGATAATTGGTAATTGTTAATTGACTTCACTACATATCGTTGGCATTGGTTTAGATGGAGAAGCTGGACTCACTGATAGTGTTAGGCAGATTGTTCAGCAAGCTAGTTTATTAGTAGGAAGCGATCGCCATCTGAGTTATTTTCCAAATCACCCAGCAAAACGCTTAGTTTTAGACGATTTAAATCAAACAATTGCAGAAATTAACACTTATATAGAACTTAGTAATAGTGGTAGAGTTGCTGTTTTAGTTAGTGGTGATCCGCTATTTTTCGGCTTAGGGCGGTTGTTGTTAACGAAACTACCTGCGGAAAAACTTACTTTTCATCCACATCTCAGTTCTGTACAACTTGCTTTTAATCGGATAAAAATATCTTGGCAAGATGCGCGTGTAATTAGCGCACACGGTCGTACTTTAGATGAATTAATTCAACCGCTACAACAAGGGGTTGAAAAAATTGCTGTATTAACAGATGCTACTAATTCTCCTAGTGTGATCGCTCATCTGTTAAAATCTCTAGACTTAGTAAATTCCTACAAAATTTGGGTTTGTGAAAATTTAGGAGGCGAACAAGAACAAGTTCGATGTTTACCTATTATAGAAATACAATCGCAAACATTCGCACCTTTAAATGTAGTAGTTTTGCTAAAAGAATCTCCAACAGTCACTCAAGCAATAAATTTAGATGATTTACCAATACTAGGTTTACCTGATTCTACCTTTATTAGTTTTAGCGATCGCCCTGGTTTAATGACTAAGCGTGAAGTGCGTATTTTGATCTTAGGAGAACTCGCACTTGAATCTAGACAAATTATCTGGGATATTGGCGCTGGTACTGGTTCGGTATCTATAGAAATTGCTCGTTTATGTCCTACTTCTCACATTTATGCGATTGAAAAAACCTCTGCGGGTAGCACATTAATCGAGCAAAACTGCCAACGTCTCCAAGTAGAAAATGTCACATCTGTTTATGGCACAGCACCGGATGTTTTAGTTAATTTACCAGCACCAGACCGCATTTTTATTGGTGGTAGTGGTGGAAATTTAAAAGAAATTTTAGATACCTGTGAAACTGCACTAACGAGTAATGGTGTCTTGGTATTAGCCTTAGCTACTGTAGAACATCAGCATACAGCGATGGAATGGTTGCGCGATCGCTCTTGGCAAACTCGTTTATTGCAAGTACAATTATCCCGTTCTGTTCCCATCGCATCCTTGACTCGTTTCTCCCCTCTAAACCCCGTAACACTTATCACTGCTACCCGTAATCTAATTTTTAATACATAATAGACCTCTTACTTAAGTCAAATTTTAAATAATTAACCACAGATGGAACACAGATAAACACAGATGCACACAGATGGTATAACTAATTTTGGCAAGAAGTCTAATGCTGTAAAGCTGGCGATTGTTAGTTTAGTGGGGCGCTGTCCAGAGTAAGTAGTAAATTAAGAAACTTAAAAATAATGGCTCTCCCAGACTGATTATGATAAATAAGTAGTTTAAATGAGTTTAAACCCCAATAGCAAAAGGTTTTAACAAAACAAAAAGCTTTTTTTATTAAAATTGCTTTTTTACATTTTGACAAGCCTTGCGTAGCAAGGCTTAAAAATATTATTTTATGCTAAATTAGCATAGCTACTCTGAGAGAGCCAAAATAATTACTTATTACGTACTAACGATTAACTGCTAGGGTTCTCAGTTAAACTGTAGATATCAAAGTTTATCTTTTATGTAAAATAGATGACTCAAGTAAAAAAACTTAACTTAATTTCATTTAGTGCTGTATCTGTTATCGCTATGATTTTTGCTGTTGTTCCTGTTTATGCACTACCAGGACAAAGTATCAACACTGTCATCAAGTGGGCAAAAACTAAACCCCAACTTCCGACGCTCAAATATAACAGCGACGCGCATGGCTATGATGGTACTAAGAAAAATTTGTATTTCTATGCTGATGTCCCTTCTCAGAATGGAAAGGTAATTAAAGAGGGAATAACTGTGAGTAATGACTCCAGCATAAGATTTACCCAAAAAAATGCCAAGGCGGTGAAATTAATTCAAAATGTTTATAATTCCACGATTGCCAATGACTTTCGCACCTCTAAAAATGTGATTAAAGTTGGTCGCGACCAATTTCTTCGAGGGCAAAAATTTGGCTACATTACTGCGGAAGTTCAGGGTGGTTCGGCATGGCAGATAACTTCTTTAAGTACCTTGCAAGAAGAAATCAATAATGCCAGGTATTGCCAAACTCATCAATGTGATGTCTAGGCTAATCTGTGTATTTGGGGAGATACAGCTAAAAATTGATATATAGCGGCCAGCACTCAGCTATCTGCACCGTCAGCTTTTTTAAAAGCTTTTATTCCCAAGCTTTTCAGAAAAGATGCGTGTCCTAACTGCCTTGGCGGTTGCTATAACTTAAACAAAGTAAGGTTTGAGGAGCAACAACATTGTTGCGGTTGCTAGTAAGCAAAGTAAACCACTAGCACCAGCTAAAGGTTTTTCTGATAACCCCGTAAGCCATTGGGAAGCCTTACCTGTGTAGCTAATCATAGAAGCTGTATCCAAACAAGTTAAACCCCAAATCCAGCCTGCATGGAGTCCACAAGCTAACCATAAACTACCACCGTCTGCCCAACGTGCCAGGGTGAGTACCATTCCCATCAACCATAATCCAGGTAATTGTGGCAAAGTTTCTTGGCGTTCCCAAAGCAGGTGTGTAACAGCAAATATTAAACTAGCGATCGCTCCTGCTACCCAAACTGGATAATCTTGGTTTAGCTCCTGCTGTAAAAAACCGCGAAATATTAACTCTTCTGTGGTACTAATCCACAAACCTAACAATAATATTGGCAGTAATACCTGGATTAATTGTTTCCTATTTTCCCAATGCCAATTAACCCAACCGAGTTGCCATTGCACACCAAAAACAAATACTAAACCAATAACTCCGAAACCTAAGCCTAGCCCTAGCGATATTAGTACGAAAAATAAATTTTTTATTTGTAGACCATAATCTGAAAAAGGTACTCCCTCCACCCAAGCTGCTCCCCAAACAATTAGGGGCGCTATCAGGTAGAGAGAAGCAAGTAAAGGCAGCTTTTGCTCTGCCGTAAATAATTTAGCAGAACGCGATCGCAGCATTAATGCCAAAGGAATCAATATCGGCAACCACAGCAATGCCCAACTTATGAAAAAAGCTAATATTTTCACAATAGCTGGATAAGCTGTCAATGAAGACAACCATCTGTCGGTTGCCTGATTAAAGATCACCATTGTAGCTGCTAATAATTTCCGAAAAGCTTAACATTAAACGAGATCAAACAATAGATCATGTATAATCTCTGCTCGTTCAACAATTAATCTTCATCTGATTCATCATCATCGTCTACTGCTTTGCTTTTATCGCCATCAAGCTGAATGAGATGAATATGTTTGTAACCCAACTTAATTTCAAACTCATCGCCTGATTTTAAGCCCATTGCTTCAGTGTAAGTTGCACCGATAACAATTTGACCATTTTTATGAACGCTCACGCGATAAGTAGGTTCACGACCACGACCATCTTTTGAGCCTTCTGGATCAAGAGGAATACCCTTAGCTTCTAACACCGCGTCATAAAAATCTGTTAAATTTACGCGCGTCTGGTTATTTTTAGTGTTGGTATAGTAACCACACTGTTTTGCTGTTTCTCTCCGTGGCAGGTGTGAGAGTTCTTTTACTTTTTGAAGCAGTTGTCTTCCCGTTAAGGGACTTGTTGCAGTTTCCGTCATTACCTTACCAAATATCCTTAAACTTTTAGGTTGCTTAACCTAGTTTTTAGCCAACTAATGGCTATATAAAAAATATATCGTCAAACACCAGGAAATTAGCAACAAATTTTTAAATTTAGTTTTAGCCTGACAATTTTTAGCAAGGTTAATTTTTCCTATTCCTACTCCCAGCTTTTGTTTTTAGTCGCTCAGGGTATCTAACAATGAACTTGTCTATTCAGTCAACCTGAGTTTAATAAACAAGCTGGTACTTGTCTCTAGTTAAGCTTAAGCAGTACTACCTTATAACGGTTCACGGATATCTCTTTGCCAAAATTTAAAGAAAACTTGGGTCTGCCGCTTAAAAACAATAAAATTCTATCTTCAAAAGCTAGGACTAAGGGATTATATAGTAAAAAAGTAACAATAATCTCTTTTCAACAGGTGGAGAGCAAACCGCTAGGCAGATGTGTAAAAATAATAGTTAGGTAATTCTGATAGTTAGCTAACTTTCAACTTTCTCTCTAGGGAAGGATTATTGAGTCGGTAGCACCTGAAAAAATTAATGCTCGCAGTTATCATCCCAGTTAGGCAGCCTGCGTTAGACTTAACATTTCAAGCTGAAAAGCCTTGTCATAGTTAACTTGTAGCTTTCCTCTACCAGCACAAAATCAACTTTTTGAGCATGAATTTTAAGCTTGGGTGTAAGTAACTGTAGAGAGCATTATTCAGGTTGCTCAACAAAGAATTATCTTAACTGTAAGACTTGTGAAGTATAAAATAAACGTTTGTAAAGATGCAAGTACTTTTTAAAATAACTCGCCAACCGGAGAATTCTCCTACACAAATTCAGACTTATACTCTGGATGTAGATCCTGCAAACACGATTTTGGATTGTCTGAATCAAATTAAGTGGGAACAGGATGGTAGTTTAGCTTTTCGCAAAAATTGTCGCAATACCATTTGTGGTAGTTGCGCTATGCGGATTAATGGTCGTTCAGCATTAGCCTGTAAAGAAAATGTCGGCAATGAACTAGCTCGGTTTCAACAAATATCGGATTTGGGTATTCCAGAAATTACCATAGCACCGATGGGTAATATGCCCGTAATTAAAGATTTAGTGGTAGATATGCGTAGTTTCTGGGATCATTTGGAAGCAGTTGATCCTTATGTAAGTACTACTGCTAGACAAGTTCCAGAACGGGAATTTTTACAAACACCAGAAGAGCGATCGCGCCTCGATCAAACTGGTAATTGTATCCTCTGTGGAGCCTGCTATTCTGAATGCAATGCTCGTGAAGTCAACCCAGATTTTGTTGGCCCTCATGCCCTAGCAAAAGCCTATCGTATGGTAGCAGATGCTCGTGACGATCAAGCAGAAGAACGTTTAGAAAAATATCATCAAGGTACTCAAGGAGTTTGGGGTTGTACCCGTTGTTTTTACTGTAATACTGTTTGCCCAATGGATGTAGCACCATTGGATCAAATTAGCAAGATTAAACAGGAAATTCTTGACCGCAAAGATAACCAAGCTAGTCGTTCTATTCGTCACCGTAAAGTCTTAATTGATTTAGTTAAAGAAGGAGGTTGGATTGACGAACGCCGATTTGGTGTCCAAGTTGTGGGAAACTATTTTCGGGATCTAAAAGGCTTGCTCAGTCTTGCACCTCTTGGATTAAGAATGCTAATTCGGGGTAAATTCCCCTTAGTTTTTGAGCCTTCAGAGGGTGCGCTAGAAGTGCGATCACTAATTAACGCTGTTCAATCCTTGGATAGTCAATCCTCTTCATCCCAATCAATCAAATCAGAAGATTAAAACCATGAACACTGAATCTAATCCACCTAATCAACCAATACCTACAGAGAATTTTAATCAACCGGAACCAGCCTTTGGTTGGACTGCCTATGCAGAACAAATCAACGGTCGTTTCGCTATGGTAGGTTTTGTAGGTTTATTAATACTAGAATTCTTTACCCGCCAAGACTTTTTCAGTTGGTTGGGTTTGCGTTAAAAATGATTACATCTGATGTTTGGTTTTGAAGGGGAAAATCAAAGCTCCTACCCGCAATTCGTTAACGGCACGAAGTGGGTAAGGGAAGGGTTTAGGGAGAGGTCAAAAATGAATCCACGCTCCCGTATTAGATAATATTGCTCAATTAACGGATTGTCAGCGAATATCTACCTTTCCCTCCAGAATTGGCAGCATTAACAATCACGCGATATACACCATCACGGCTTAACCTACCCCTGAGTACAGCAGTAGGATTGTTTTGGCTGGTGTTATTATTCTCAGCAATCTTTTGACCATTTGGCGCAACCAAAATCAAATATGGATCAAAATCGGTGCTTTCCAATGTAATAGTCACAGATTGACCAGCGCGACCTTGGAATGAATATGCTCTGTAGGGGCTGCCATCCGGTAACCTGGGGGCATCAGATCCTAAAATGCCCGTTTGCCGCAGAATTGAGCCTTGTGGCTGCACTTGATTAGTAGCAGTAGCCGCATTGGCTATTCCTCGGATTTGGTAATTACCAGCTTGCCCTCCCCTATAAGAGTTAGCAATTACTAAGTAAGTCCCTGCAATTGGTAGTCTTCCGACAATTCTGGCATTTTTACTACCGCCACCATTATCATCCTGAGCCAATTGACTACGATTAGGAGCAATGAGAATTAAAAATGGGTCAATCTCCTGGCTCACCATGTCAATTTGTATCCTTTGACCAGCTTGACCTTGAAAGCTGTAGATTTCAAAAAAGCTATTATCGACTGGTAAAATATTATTGCCTTTACCCAAAAATCCTCTAATCGTAGAGCCATTTAAAGGCAGAGCTTTAGCTGTTTGACTAGCAGTAGTTGGTTGTACTCGTTGAGCAGTCCGAGCAGCAGTTCCTTGACGTACTGCGGTCAAGAAAGGTTGAATGCGGTCAGTTGAGATTGCAAAGCCTAGACCAATGTTACCGCCTCTATTACCATTGGTAAAAATTGCTGTATTGACACCAATTAATTCTCCCTGACCATTGAGCAGTGGCCCTCCAGAATTGCCTGGATTAATAGCGGCATCTGTTTGAATCAAACCGCGCTGTTGATCTATCCGGCTGACAATACCAGTAGTAAAAGTTCCCTGAAATTGACCGAAGGGATTACCTATAGCAAATGCTCGTTGACCTACTTGTACAGAATTTGAACGAGCAAAGCTAATAGTCGGTAGATTTTTCTGTCCACGGATTTTAAGAACCGCTAAGTCTAGTCCGTTGTTACCAAACGCAACAATATCTGCTGGCAAACGCCGACCATCTGCCAAGATTACGGTAACAGTACTCCTAGCGTTTTGCACAACATGGGCATTAGTTAATACCAAACCATCTGAGCTAATAATGCTGCCGCTACCCGTAGCGTTACCAGCACTGACAGATACTACCGCAGGACTGGCACGTTTATACACACGGATATTAACTTGCTCATCAACGTCTTGAGCAAAGGCGCTGTTTGGCTGTGGATTGCTAAAGTGGGATAAATCTAGCAGGTCAACTGGAGCGATCGCATTAATACCATTAGCACCAATAGCAGCGATCGCAGCTAATATTCCCGAAGTTCCAAGATGTAGATATTTGCTACTCATGCGATATTTTCTGAACCCCGTGGCTTTGTTTTAGCATATTGTTAGCCCAAAGCTAACTGCCTGGTTCCATAAATACTTGACTAATCTGTTATTTTAGTGTTCCTGATTCTCCAGTTACATTGCCTCGATCTACGACAGCAATGTGCCATTGACCTAACTCGCTAGTTTCAAAAGCTACATAACGCCCATCGCCTGTAATTGTAGGATGACGCACTGAACTACGACCGTTGCCAGTAAGCAATTGCGGACTTTGAGTTTGTCGGTCATAAACTAAAATATCTGTTTTGCCACGTTCTGTAGAAACATAAGCAATAAAGCGACCATCCGCACTTATAGCAGGTTGATCCTGACTAGAATCACGCCGATTAAGATTGGGTAAATCTACAATCCGCTTTTCCTGTAAGTCGTATAAAAAAATATCTCGATTGTTATTCCGATCAGAGGCAAAGGCTAGATATCTACCATCACTACTATATGCTGGATGCTCGTCTGGCATTCGGCTGTTAATGCCTCCGGTAAGGATTTGTGGCGGATTAAACAGTTGCGTATTAATGCAGCCAGTCAGACTCAGAGAAAGCACAACTGTACATAAATGTAGAGACGCATTAGCGTAGCGGCACAAAGTGCAATTTCGCGTCTCTACATTTGACCGCACTCGTTTTTTAAGGAATATATGTAGGGACATTTATAGGTTGACCAGCACGGTCGTAAATTACAATATCCCACTGACCGTTAGCACTAGATTCAAAGGCGATCGCACTACCATCTGCACTAATTGTGGGATTGCGAACTTCTGCTGGTATATTTTCTGTAAGATTTCGTAATTGACGTAACTCTCGGTCATATAAATAAATTCCAGATTTTCCCTGACGGTTAGCAGTAAAGACAATATAACGACCGTCTTCAGAAACAGATGGATCATCTGCGATCGCATCAAGGGAATTTAGCCCTGGAAGATCCACTAATCGCTGCTCTAAAGCATCAAATAAATATACATCCTGTCTACCACGACGATCGGAAATAAACACAATATAGCGATCGGCAATTTGAGGTTTTAACTCAGCACCAGGACTATTTAAACTCCGTCCCCCTGGATCAAAAGGAAAATTTAACAAGCGACCAGAAGCCGTACAACTGCTCAATAAACCAGCAATGAGAACAGATAAAGAAAGTATGAAGCGTGAATTGTCAAGTCTAAAAACAAAAAAATTACTTTTATTAACTATATTTAATGCCTTTTCATACTTCATACTTCAAAATTTTAGCGTCGGCTACCATCAGAAATATCTAGCTCAATATTAGTTCCTCTGTCTAGCACTTCAATATCCCATTGACCGCGACTACTACTTTCAAACGAAATATAGCGACCATCAGGACTAATACTAGGATTACGCACCCAACCACGATAACCACTGCTGATTACTTGTGCAGATCTGGTGGTGCGATCGTAAAGTTCTAATTCTGGTCGTCCTTGCTCACTAGAGATGTAGACAAGATATCTACCGTTGCGACTAAGACTAGGAGTTTCTGCGATCGCCGAAGTTTTATTTAATCCTGGTAAATCTACAAACTGCCGTTGCTGCAAGTCATACATCAGCAGTTTACGCCTACCATCTCTATTAGATACAAAAGCAACATAGCGACCATTACCACTTAAAGCTGGTTGCTCGTCTGTATAACGACTATTAAGAATTTCTGGTGCAGTCGCATTTCGTACTTGACTACAAGCTGAAAATAAACCCACCAGACTCAACCCCAAACTTAAATTTATTAACTGGCGGATTGCCGATTTGGGAGTGAATTTGCCCACTTTAACACTTCTATCAATTAACAATTAACAATTAACAATTATCAATGGGTCTGGTCAAAACTCAGTAGTTATTAATCATCTTCCTTGTCCCCCTTGTCTCAATAGCACCAGCAGCGCCAACCACATTCTGAATTACTCACAACTAAAGCTGGGGGCTATAAATAAACAAGGACATTTAGATTCTTCATAACTCAACGCGCAGGACAAGCATCTAGAAATTGATAATTGTTAATTGTTAATTGTTAATTGATTACTCGTCTTCTCCATCTGGGCGATCTATCGGTTGAAAATCCACGTAATCTGTTGGAGTTGCTTCCACATCCCTTGGCTGCTCAGACATAGGATCTTGAGGAGGACGACGACGAGTTTTTCTTGGTCTAGATCCAATATCTGAAGTTGATTCTTCTGAGTTAGAAGGACGGCTACCGCTTGGACGACGAGGTTTTCTGACGACATCACCTGAATCAGTTCCCCAATCATCTTCAGAACGTTGAGGATAATTCCAATCATCTTCAGAGCGATCGCCCCAGAAATCTTCTTGTCTTTCAGGTGGACGTGATTCGGGTTTGGAACGACGCTTGCGTGGGCGTTCTCCAGTACCTAATTGATCATTACTTGTTCTTCTCTGCGGACGGTTACGAGTTTCTCCCTCATAATCGTCATTACGATTACGGCGGGGTTCACTTCTGCCAGTCAACCTACGGTTAGGTGGTCGCTGATCGTAAGATTCTAGCTCCTCTAACTCGGCTTGATATTCATAGACGCGACTGACAGGGCGATCGTCGTCCACAATTGGTGTATTGCGCTTGGCTTGCTCTGTAGCTACACCGCGCATCCGAATACTTTCCACCGCAAAAAAGATCGTCGAACCAGTCAGAAGAAACTGACCAAATTGCAAAATTGGGTCAAGTCGCCATCCTTGGAATAGCAGGATGAACCCACACAACAAACCAATTGCTGCAAAGAAAATGTCATGATCTCTTGATAACTCTGGACGTGCCGAGCGCAGGAGATATAATCCTGCACCCGCTACTGCCAAAAAAATTCCTAGAAGACTGGCTGAGTTAAGCCCAAAATTTACCATTTCTGCTCTCCCAAGTCAGATCTATGTTAACGAGTAGATAACAACCATTGGAACGCTGGCTAGGCATCTTGAGTTCAGACCTCATGGGAGGGCGAGACTGATCAAAAGCTACCAGCTTGCCCTTGTATCAGCTATCAACTAAAAATATAATCTACTGAATTTATACTCAGTAAGAAGAGCTTTGCGCTGTATCGAAATCACAACAAGATTTTTTCAATACGCGCAGTAGCGAGAAATTAAAGTAGTAATTATTTTAATTCCTTAGCTTTAGTTACGGCATTGCAAACACCAAAGCTGGCGGCTGACTGCTGACCGCAGTAGATTTACTAACCCAGATAGGTAGCAGTTACAAGCCGATCAACAGTCAAAACCTCAGTTTAGTTAGAGCTAGCAACTAAATTATAGTGCTAACAATTCCCTTAGCTGAGGTTTTGTGGAGGCTCCAAAAGTTTAGGAACGCTGAATTTTATCTTTTTGGCTAATAAAAATCAATGCTACTGTTGCTGGGACTACAACAATTACACCACCCCAAAGCAGACTGTACAAAAAATTCGCTAATGAAGGTGTCATAAAATTTTGTTCCTCTGTGAGTGTTTAGAACTGAAGTGTTTCTTCCAATTTTAACGATTTGCTACACTTCTGAGAAGCTAGTTGCGGATACGATTTTTAGATTTGCCTGAATCGCTTATTCCTCGGCTCTCGGTCGCTAGCATCTAATTAAGAAGATAAATTAGCTCAACATTACGTTTCATGAACATTACAGTTGTAAGTTTGAGCCTGGGTCTACTTCTAGGCTTGATGACCTTTCTCTTTATTTTCAGGATTGTGCTTACCTGGTATCCTCAGCTTGATCTCAATCGTTTCCCCTTCAATATAGTGGCTTGGCCAACAGAACCATTTCTGATCCCCTTGCGAAAAATCGTACCACCTATAGGTGGCGTAGATATTACCCCGATTATTTGGGTAGGGATTTTTAGCTTGGTGCGGGAGTTGCTGATAGGGCAGCAGGGATTACTGACTTTGCTTTCCTAGCTGCAATTATCTCAGGGCGAACAAAAGGTTCGCCTACCTTCCCATTTCTTCAGTAATAGGACTACTCCCTTCCCGCCCAAAGAATACCTAGAAAGAAAAACCGCCTTAGCGAAGCGAAACGCGCCAGCGTTTTAGACACCAAGGACGCAAAGGAAGAGGAAGAATATGATCGGTAATCTTTTAGTGGGAAGGGAGTATTGCAGGTAGTCAATTTTGCATTGAGCCTTGACAAAACAGCAACTTAATGATTTTTTCCAAGTAGTAATAAAATAATTAACTTAGGGCTTACGCAGCTTGAAAAAGTTAATATTCCTCTCATAAGAGAGAAATTAAGGCTTTTTCCCATTCACTAATCACCAGTTCCCAGTCCCCAAAGCCTGAATATTTGGTAAAAATGGGTAAGTTAACTATGTTTTAGGCTGCATGATTTGCTCAACGAAATTTGTATAAACTTCACCTCTTAAAAATTCTGGTGTTTCCATAATTCTTTGATGAAACCCAATAGTAGTGGGTACACCAGTAATAGCACACTCTCTTAATGCCCTTCTCATCCTTTTAATTGCTGTATCTCGGTCAGCGCCCCAAACAATTAGTTTTCCGATTAGGGAATCGTAGTATGGGGGAATTTCGTAGTCTGTATAGACATGAGAATCCATCCTTACGCCTGGGCCTCCTGGCGGTAGATAGCCGCTAATTCGCCCTGGACTCGGACGGAAGTTGTGGTCAGGGTCTTCGGCATTAATTCGGCATTCAATCGCATGACCCCGAAGCACGACCTGTTCTTGGGTAAGTTGCAGTTTTTCTCCTTGAGCAATACGGATTTGTTCGGTAATCAAGTCTAAACCAGTAACCATTTCTGTAACTGGGTGTTCAACTTGAATGCGGGTATTCATTTCCATGAAGTAAAAATTACCGCTTTGGTCTAGCAAAAATTCAACTGTACCCGCGCCAGTATAATTAATTGATTTCGCCGCCATCACAGCAGCATTACCCATTTGCGATCGCAGTTCTTCGCTGAGTACTGGGCTAGGAGCTTCTTCCAGTAGTTTTTGGTGACGGCGTTGGATAGAACAGTCTCGCTCACCTAAATGAATGACGTTGCCGTAGTTATCGGCTAAGATTTGAAATTCGATATGACGGGGACGTTCGATAAATTTTTCTATATAAACGCCAGCATTCCCAAAAGCAGCTTCCGCTTCGCCTTGGGCTGCTTGGTAGAACTTGAGAAAATCACTTGCTTCTCTCACCAGCCGCATACCTCGTCCACCACCCCCAGCAGTAGCTTTAATAATTAAGGGGTAGCCGATTTGATCCGCGATCGCAACTGCGTCTTTTTCATCTTCCACAAGCCCGTCGCTTCCAGGCACAGTCGGGACACCTGCCCGTTGCATAGTTTCTTTGGCAGTAGATTTATCCCCCATTGCTCGCATAGCTTCGGGTGTTGGCCCAATAAAGGATATTTCGTGATCGGCGCAAATTTCGGCAAATTTAGCATTTTCTGCCAAAAAACCATACCCAGGATGAATCGCTGTGGCATTGCGTGTCAACGCGGCGGAAATAATATTAGGAATATTCAGATAGCTTTTGCTACTAGGTGGTTCGCCAATGCACACAGCTTCATCAGCTAACTGCACATGGAGAGCGTGTCGATCAATAGTAGAGTGAACAGCAACAGTGCTAATGCCCATCTCTTCGCAGGCACGGAGAATTCGTAGGGCAATTTCCCCTCGGTTGGCAATTAGAATTTTTGAAAAACGCATTTACCCAGCTTTTTGATTCCGTATTCGTAGGATAGACTTTTATGTGAGTTGCGGAAAGATATTTCAAATCTCTTTAGTTGTGCTAAGATAGGTAAGCAACTGTGAAGTGGCGAAAATTAAGGCGCAAAAATTTGCTCTTGGTTAGTATATACTTCTAGTTAATATGCGGATGTGGCGGAATTGGTATACGCGCACGCTTGAGGTGCGTGTGGGCCTAGCCCTTGCGAGTTCGAGTCTCACCATCCGCATTCAAGTTTCTAGGCTTTTGTCTAGAAACTTTGTTTTTTTATTTAATTTTTAGGCATGAGCCTAAAAATTAAGAATATAGAAGAAAATTTTTTGGGTCTAGCTTGAGAGTGAATAGCTTTGTGAGCAAGATTGCTTATAATTCTTAATAGAAATATAAAGTTTTATAAAGAACATTGACTCTAACCTTCAGACCCAGTAAAAGCTCTGCACTGCCCACAGATTGGTATGCTCTTGATCCTATCTGGCAAGGTGGGGAAGAAGTTGTTCAAAAAGGTTTGCCCCACTCTCAACTAGCACCAGCATGGCAAATATTATTACTGGGAGATGGTTCTCCTACTCGCCACCTACAGTTACTTACGGGTGAACCTACGGAAGTTGACGTGATTGATATGTCGCCTATTGGGATGAATCCCGATGGCGCACCTGATTTAATTAAGGCAGTTCCAGGGCCAAGGCTGCGCCGTCAGGTATGGTTAAGGAAGGAGTCTGGGCAGCGATTAGCTTATGCGACTTCTTGGTGGGAAGCTAGTCATGTAGATGAGTATTTGCAAAATCGTTCTATACCAATTTGGGCAAGTTTAGCTCGTCTGCGGACGGAGTTATATCGGGATGTGCAAGGGGTGTATTTCGGTAATTCAAAAGAATTAGAGGAAGCTTTTGGGGAGAAAGGGCCGTTTTGGGGTCGCCATTATTTGTTTTGGCATCACAAGCAGCCTTTTACGCTAATTTATGAGGTGTTTTCGCCTTATTTGACTAAATATTTAGGGTCGATGCAGTTGGATTAGAATTTTTATCTATGTATGATATCAAGTTCGGTCGATTAACCATAATATCCGTAGGGGCGGGTTAAACACAGATATTTATTAGTAGCAAAGCTTATCTGTCAACCCGCCCCTACAAATCAATTGGTTTTTATTACGGGTAATGATAGCGGACATCATATAAAAACCCCACTTTTTAAGTTTTTCCTCGTTTTTTGGACTATTTGAATAGGGCGATCGCTACTCAACGATTTAATTGCAATAATTAGGATGGTAATATCACCATCTCTATCCCAACTATCTGTATGGTTATTAGTCCTTTGACATTGAATTTAGATACTGTTTACCTTACAGACGAACAGTTTTATGAATTATGTCAAAATAACCGCGAGTTGAAATTTGAAAGAACTGCTACTGGAGAATTAATTATTATGCCACCTGTGGGGGGAGAAAGCGGCAATCGAGAAGCAGGCTTAATTACTGATGTGGAAATTTGGAATCGCCAAACTCAACTTGGTTATGCTTTTAGTTCTTCTACTATATTTAAGTTACCTAATGGTGCAGACCGTTCTCCTGATGCTGCTTGGATTAGAAAGGAACGTTGGGAAGCACTTACTTTTGAACAAAGACGCAAGTTTCCTCCTATTGCACCGGATTTTGTGATTGAGTTAAGGTCAGCAACAGATGATTTAAAAACTTTGCGTCAGAAAATGCAGGAATATATATACGCAGGGGTACAATTGGGATGGTTAATTAATCCACAACAACAGCAAGTAGAGATTTATCGCCAAGGACAAAATGTGGAAGTGCGAAACCTTCCCGCAGAATTATCAGGTGAAGATGTATTGCCAGGATTTAGCTTGAGTTTATCTCGTTATTAATGTTTCCTGAAAATTAAAACTCTAAGGATGCAAAGCTGCCATTTTTAGTTCCCAGGTTGAACCTGGGAACTAGAACAACGAGAATATTTAGTAATTTCAACTCAAACTTAAGCAGTAACAGCTTTTTCTAATATCAACTTAGAACGCTTTACTGTTTCTGGAATTGCAATGGGATAATCGCCGTTAAAACAAGCAGAACAGAAATTGTTGGTATCTTCACCTGTAGATTTCAACATCCCTTCTATGCTGAGGTAAGCTAGTGTATCTACACCGATAAGTTGAGCTATTTCTTCTACTGATTTAGTAGCAGCAATTAACTGGTCTTGGGTATCAGTATCAATACCGTAGAAGCAGGGGTGAGTTACTGGGGGTGATGAAATTCTCATATGCACTTCAGTTGCACCAGCATCACGTAAAGCTTTAACAATTTTACGGCTAGTGGTTCCCCGAACGATGGAATCATCAATAATGACGACTCGCTTACCTGCTAATACATCTTTTAAGGGGTTAAGCTTCATTTTAATTCCAGACTCGCGCATTGCTTGAGTTGGCTGGATGAAGGTGCGACCAACGTAGCGGTTTTTAATTAAACCTTCAGCATAGGTAATTCCAGAGGATTGTGCAAAGCCAATCGCTGCTGGAATACCAGAATCAGGTACACCAATGACAATATCAGCGTCTATTGGAGATTCTGCTGCGAGTTGACGACCTAAGCGCATCCTGTAGCTATATAAAGTTTCGTCATGTACGACGCTATCAGGACGCGCAAAGTAAATCATTTCAAATATGCAAAGCTTGCGCTGTGGTTCTTTACTCCAGTGGAAGGAAGCTAAACCGTCGTCGGTAATCCAAACTAATTCCCCTGGTTCTACATCGCGTAGATATTCTGCACCGATGATATCTAAGCCGCAGGTTTCAGAAGCGAGAACGTAACGCTGAGGGCTACCTTCCAAAATACCAATTACTAGGGGACGAATACCATTTGGGTCACGTGCGCCCATTAAGCCAGCAGGTGTACCAATTACTAAACTAAATGCGCCTTGGCATTGGTGAAAGGCACGAATTGCCCCTTCTAACCAATCTTGACCTTCATTTACTTGTTCGGCGATCGCAAATGCAATCATTTCGGAATCTGTTGTCGTGATTAAGTTACAGTCGCGCTTCAGTAACTCTTCTCTTAATGTTGTTGTATTGACAAGATTTCCGTTATGTGCTAAAGCGAGTTTACCTAAGCGAGTTTCTACAACAGCAGGCTGGGCATTGACTACTTTACTAGAACCAGTTGTAGAGTAACGGGTATGACCAACTGCCATATCCCCAGGCATCTGACTCAATATAGATTCATTAAAAACATGGGAAACTAGCCCCATGCCTTTGTATAAATTTACCTCTTCGCCTTGAAAGGTAGCAATGCCAGCAGATTCCTGACCTCGGTGTTGGAGTGCATAAAGCCCAAAGTAAGTAAGTTTGGTAACGTCTTCCCCTGGTGCATAGATACCGAAAACACCACAGGCTTCCTCTGGCTTGTCTGGTCGAGTGTCCTGGGAATTAACAGAATACTCGTCAGAAGAGAAGGAATGGTTGGGAATCATGCTACGGTTTTGCTCCTAATAGGACGGGTGATCAGATAAATTGCTATATCTAAGGAAAGATTCAGATATATTTATTTAGGTTAATATTTCTTAAACAATACACTACTCAACCTTAACCTATCTGGCAACGGATGGGGTAACGGTTTTGGCAAGGGATTTTGTAACGGATGTAACGGATGGGGGGTTGGTGGGTGGTTTAGGATTAAGGTTTTAAGAGATAATTTATCCGTTACATCTGTTAGGTTGTATGTTACTTAAGTAGTTAGACGGCGTTCGATGCAGTTAGACCAGCAATCGCTCATCTCTGTAATGCTAACGTTGAGTAGGGTGGTGTTGTCAGCCGTAATAACTCGGAAGTTTCCGTCTGTTTTGGCTACTTGACCGATTTTTTGCCAATTTTTACTCAGTTTTTCTTCAAGGTAAGTTTCCCAAGCTGTTTGTTGTTCTGGGGAAACGGATACGATGATTCTTGCTCCACCTTCGCCAAATAGTAAGGTATCCCAGCGTAGTGAGGCATTTGAGGGTAAGTCTAGGTTAATTTCTGCTCCTAGATTACCACTGATGCAGGATTCGGCAAGTGCGATCGCAATTCCACCTTCAGAGCTATCATGGGCTGAATGAATCCAACTTTGATGGATACCTTCACGGCAAACTGCTTGGACACGCTGTTCTAATTCAAAATCAACTTGTGGCGGTTGTCCCGCAACGGTTCCGTGTATTGCTGCTAGATATTCTGAACCTCCCAAAGTTACGTTTTTGGCTGTATCTAGCTTTTCTCCTAAAAGATAAATTAAATCTCCTTCAGACTGCCAAGCTTGACCGCAAACTTTGTGAATATCAGCAACTAATCCGACCATGCCAATAACGGGGGTAGGATAAATCGGTTGGGGTGTACCTGTAGAATCAACAGTTTCGTTGTATAGGGAAACATTTCCACCTGTTACCGGAGTTTGGAATTCTCTGCAAGCGTCGGCAATTCCTCGACAAGCTTCTGCTAATTGCCAATAACCTACAGGTTTTTCGGGACTAGCAAAATTTAAGTTATCTGTAACTGCTATAGGTTCCGCACCCACACAGCTAAGATTACGTGCAGCTTCAGCTACAACTGCTTTTGCACCTTCATAAGGGTTTAGGTATACATAGCGGGAATTGCAATCTACTGTTGCAGCTACACCTGTTTGATGTAAAGTACCTTCTTTT
Source organism: Oculatellaceae cyanobacterium (assembly GCA_036702875.1). Classification (GTDB taxonomy): domain Bacteria; phylum Cyanobacteriota; class Cyanobacteriia; order Cyanobacteriales; family PCC-9333; genus Crinalium. The sequence continues at coordinate 24,426 of DATNQB010000081.1, forward strand.
ACACCTGTTAACGGGGTTTCCAGTGGACGCACTCTGATTACAGCAGCATCAGCACCACCAGGAACAAGTACTGTATTATTCTGCACCTGATGGTCATATTGGCGATAAACCCAACGTTTTGAAGCAATTGTTGGGGTATCTAATAGCTGTAACAGAACATCATTCCAAGTTTTCGCGCTGCCTTGAATTTCAATTCTATTAACTGTAGCAGGAGGTAAATTATCGGGTGTCCATTCCCAAGCTTGACGGGCATATTCTGGTGCTTCAGCGAGTAATTCCCGATGATAAATTGGTGTATTATCTGACAAAGCTGTTGCTGGTATTTCTGCTGCAACGTCACCTTTAAATAAAATTCGGACTATTGGTTCTGCAATAACTGTGCCAGCTACTACCGCTTGTAAACCCCAACGGTGGAAAATATCAATTAATTCTTGTTCACGTCCTTTGTGAGCAACAAATAACATTCTTTCTTGGGATTCAGACAATAAATATTCATAAGGAACCATCCCAGTTTCGCGTACTGGAATTTTGTCTAAATCAAATTCAATTCCTACGCCACCTTTAGCTGCCATTTCTGCGGTAGAACAGGTAATTCCAGCCGCACCCATATCTTGTGCTGCTACTACTGCGCCAGTTTTAAATGCTTCTAAGCAAGCTTCAATTAAAGATTTTTCTAAAAATGGGTCGCCTACTTGTACTGCGGGACGGTCTTTTTCTGACTCATCAGTTAATTCTGCACTGGCAAAACTTGCACCACCCATGCCATCTCGTCCGGTGGTTGAGCCAACATATAATACGGGGTTGCCAAGACCAGATGCACCAGATTTAACAATTTCTGATGTTTCCATTAACCCTAGTGCCATTGCATTGACTAAGGGATTGCCAGAGTAGGCGGGGTCAAAATACACTTCACCGCCTACTGTGGGAACTCCAACGCAATTACCATAGTGAGATATTCCTTCTACTACGCCAGAGAATAACCTTTTAGTACGACCATCTTCTAAGGAACCGAAGCGGAGAGAATTTAAGATAGCAATGGGACGCGCACCCATTGTAAAGATGTCTCTTAATATACCACCTACTCCGGTGGCTGCTCCTTGAAATGGTTCTACGGCTGAGGGGTGGTTGTGAGATTCGATTTTAAAGGCTAGTTGTAATCCGTCGCCTAAGTCTACTACGCCAGCGTTTTCTCCTGGGCCAACGAGAATGCGATCGCCTTCTGTGGGAAATTGTTTGAGGAGTGGGCGAGAATTTTTATAACAGCAATGCTCAGACCACATTACGCCAAACATCCCTAGTTCAGCTTTGTTGGGGTGACGACCTAATCGCTGGACAATTTCTTCATATTCTTCGGGTTTGATACCTTCTGAAGTTATTTCTGCAAGCGAAAAGGGGGAAGAGGAGATGGCGGACATGGAAGCCTTGCATAAATTAGGACAAGCTTTTATTTTACTGACTTCTTAGCCATTCTCGGAACTGACGTAAAGCTGTAATGACTCCCAAGGTTTGACACTGCTCTAGAAACTCGATGACCCGACTAGCAGGTAATATGGGAAAACTGGGAGAACGATCGCATTCTAAATAATCGCCATTTTCTAATTGATAAAAACGTATTGTTCGACCATCATATATCCAGAGTTCTTTAACTCCCAAATCTGCATAAAGTTCTAGTTGATTTAATGAACTTATACTAATATCAATCTCTAGCGCCAAGTCTGGAGGTGGATCTTGAGTAAAGTCTAATGTTTTTTTACCTCTCACTAACGCTTCATTTTGAATATAGTAACAGGAATCAGGTTCTTTACCAGCCCTTATATCTGGGCGTTTTATTGTCATTGAACCAAACAAGTTGTATTCAAGGTTAAATTCTTCTAGTAGAGTTACAATTAAGCGTTCTATCAACCTGTTACTGTTCTCATGTTCAGGCAGTGGAACCATGATTTCTAATTTTCCATTGTGATAAGCAAGTCTGTGAGAATTATGTTCACCCAGTTCTAATGATAAGTTTTCAAATAATTGCCAGCTAATATTTTGAAGTAATATTCGCTGTTCAGTTAAAGTTGATATCGCTACCATATCGCATCACCTTTAGTTACTAATTAAGGTTTTATTAATAAAAAAGCTCCCACGGCAATCATTACACAACCTGCGGCAATATTTAATCCTTTTGTAAGTTGGGGACTAATCAGTAATCTAGCTCTATGAGCCATGAAGGCATAAGCAAGTTTTACACCACCTACAGTGACTGTAGCAATGGTGATAATAATGATGGTATCAATATAAGATATTTGAGAAATATCAACAAAAGCTGGAAAAAAACCTAAATAAAATAATGTTGCTTTTTGATCGCCTAATGTAATCACTAATCCAGCCAAAAAACTGGACAACTTTGATGATTTAATAACTGCTTGGGTTTCCACATTTTTTGGTTTTGACCTGCATAGTGCTACTCCCAGCCAAAGAAGATAAACCCCACCAAAGTATTTGATAAGAACAAATAAGCTTCCCATTGTTTCAGCAAGCAACGATAAACCCCAAATGGCTATCATGATGAAAACGATGTCACCAACCACTATCCCTATAGTTGTGAAAACACCATGAATCAACCCGGATGTAACTGTTCTTGTGGAGACTGCAACTACGCTGACACTGGGAATAGAAGCCAGAACAAGCATTGCACTGAATAATGCTACAATACTGCTCAATGTCATAATGCTTTGTTCCGGGTATAACAATTATTTGAGTTTAACTGCATCCTGCATAGGGCGCAAGCGAGTTAACTATGTGGGTGAAATAAATGTTACTGGCGATGACTAAGCTAAATCATTACGTTCTAATTTTTATGTCGAACTTGTTTAATTAGCTACATAGCTATAATAAGCTACCAAGTTGGATATTTTGAACCTGGGAACTAGGATGAGGATGCAGGGCAAGTACGTTCTTCAATTAATAATTGTTAATCCATCAGGCAATTGTTACATCTGGGGACAAATAAACATCCTGAATAGCATGAAACAGTTTGACTCCTTCTTCAAAAGGACGTTGGAAGGTTTTTCGACCAGAAATTAATCCAGAACCACCAGCACGTTTGTTAATTACAGCCGTGCGAATTGCTTCTGCAAAGTCGTTTTTACCAGACGCGCCACCGGAGTTAATTAAACCTGCACGACCTGAATAACAATTCAGCACTTGATAGCGAGTTAAATCAATAGGATGATCGGTTGTTAATTCAGAGTAAACTCGCTGATTAGTCATACCGTATTTTTCGCCTGTAACCTGTGTAACTGCTCCATAGCCGTTGTTACATTCAGGTAGCTTTTGTTTAATAATGTCAGCTTGAATGGTTACGCCTAAGTGGTTTGCTTGACCAGTAAGATCTGCGGATATATGGTAATCTTTATCTTGCTTAAAGGCGTTGTTACGAAGATAGCACCACAATATAGTTGCTATACCTAATTCGTGGGCGCGTGCGAAGGCGCGGCTGACTTCTTGAATTTGGCGAGTAGATTCTGGGGAACCAAAATAAATGGTTGCACCAACAGCAACAGCGCCTAAGTTCCATGCTTGCTCTACTGATGCAAACATGATTTGGTCATATTTATTCGGGTAAGTTAAGAGTTCATTGTGGTTAAGTTTCATAATAAAGGGAATTTTATGAGCATATTTGCGTGAAACCATGCCCAAAACCCCTAATGTGGTTGCAACTGCGTTACAACCTGTTTCCAAAGCTAGTTTTACGATGTTTTCTGGGTCAAAATAAATAGGGTTGGGTGAAAAGGAAGCTCCAGCAGAGTGTTCAATTCCTTGGTCTACTGGGAGAATTGAGAGATAACCCGTGTTAGCTAAACGACCGGAAGAATAAAGCTGTTGGAGACTGCGTAGTACTTGCGGAGTGCGATCGCTTTGAGCAAAAATTCGATCTATCCAATCTGAACCTGGCAGATGTAATAAATCTTTAGAAACTTTTGCTTTGTGAGTCAGGAGGTCTTCTGCTTCTTGTCCGAGTATAGATTCTAGATCGCTGGGTAATGATAGTGTAGCGGTCATAGTGATTTACCTTAATACTGTAGAAATCAAATTTGGTTTAAAAGTTCGCCAGTTTGGAATATTGATTTTTAGGCGATTTACGATGATTATCTGCTACGAAAATATTCTTGCTTCTTTCCAAGTAGCCTAATATTTTTCTAACTGTCACCTGTCTATAGATAGGTAAGTGGCTTTGTGGAGATATCTGTAATATGATGGCTGGTTATTAATAATTGTTAATTGATAATTAATATGTTTTTAAAATCTACTTTTGTGAGTATAGCAACTAGCAAATTAGAAACAATTGTACAATTTTATACTGATTTAGTTGGTGTAGAACCTGAAAATTATATTCCTAACGTTTATGCTGAGTTCCAATTACTTAATTTACGCTTGGGAATTTTTCAGCCGAAAGAGACGAATCGGCAAGAGTTTAATAATACAGAGAAAAGCCCGATAAGCTTGTGTTTTGAAGTAAGTGGATTAGAAAGTGCGATCGCTCACATTACTGCACTGGGATATCCGCCGCCAGGTAAGATAATTAATGCCTCACACGGTAGAGAAATTTATGCTTACGATCCTGATGGTAATCGCATAATTTTTTATCAATCTAATAAATTAGATTAACTTATAACAATAAATATATACTCGTTGATTAGGAAGCTTACTACATATAACGTAGTAAATCGGTCAATCCATAGAAACTAACAATTAGCAACAATACAGCCGTTACTTGTGTGACACGGGGTTGAGGTGAAGGAAATAAGGCTTCTCTAATTAAAATTGAACTAGATGCACCTACGACATAGCTTAAACTGAGGGCTAAATATTGCCATTGATCTGTACGTCCCCAAATAACTAGCAATAGTATTGCTAACAATAACATTAATAACTCAATGAACCGAGGGGGATTGTATTGACTAATAATAACGACGGCGTGCCAAAAACGTTGCAAAAATCTCATTTTTCTTGATGTATTTGGTTGTGCTCTTGTAAATAAGCTAAAGCAATGCTAGTTTCAACTTGGGGAAATTCGTAATAAAAACGGCTAACACTTTGAAACTGATGAGGGGTGTCTAGTACAATTACGCGATCGCACCATTTATTTAACCATTCAATCAGTTCTGCTGGTGCTACAGGCGCACAAATCCATATTTGTGCTGGCTTTTGGGTTCTTAATGCTTGCACTGCCACTGCCATTGTCATGCCTGTGGCTATCCCATCGTCTACTATGATGGCGATCGCACCTTCAGCACTAAGCTGTGGGCAACTAGCAGCAAATTCGCCTTGTTGTTCCTGAGCTTTTTGTTGAGCTTGAAACATTGCTTCAAGCCTTAAATTTTGCTGCTGTTTACGGAAGGGTTTCGCATCTAGCCAGATTACTTGACCATCTGCCGTCACAGCACCCATTGCCAATTCTGGGTTGTCAGGTTTAGTAATTTTTTTGGCAACTACGATATCTAAAGGACAATTCAACCGACGCGCAATTGGTACTGCAACGGGAATTCCTCCTCTAGGTAGTGCATAGACAATTGGTTGAGGGGTAATACCAGTAGCTTTAAGTTTGTCAAGCTCCTCAATTATAGAGTCAGCTAGTAGAGTGCCTGCATTAATGCGATCGCTAAATAGCGGTGTAGACGACATAGGTTCCTCCAGCAATAAGCTGCCTGGTTGCATCTATCATGGCTAAAAAAGTATGAATTATGAGGGATAAATGATAAAAATTTAATTTCTTGTCACTTTTGACCCCTAAATTAATTGCTAACAGCTAGTGTTGCTAGGATGATTTTGTTGCAGCATACACGCTTTCCCCAGATTTATGTCGGACGAAAACCAACTCAGCTTATTTGATACCTCAACAACTAGCGAATCTGCATCATCCTTTGATCTGATTCCTACGGATGCAAAAGTCCCAATTCCTTCTGGTACTTACGAAACAATCAACCAGATAGCAGATCACTGTAACCGTTGCCATCGGTGTGATTTAGGCAATAATCGCACTCATGCTGTAATTGGGCGAGGCAATATTCAAGCACCAATTATGATTGTGGGGGAAGGGCCTGGACAAAATGAAGATGAGACAGGGTTGCCATTTGTCGGTAAATCAGGACAACTTTTGGAGAAAATTTTAGCTTCTGTGAATTTGAGTACAGAAACAGATATTTACATATCTAATATGGTGAGATGCCGACCACCTAATAACCGTGTGCCTACTACTCCAGAAATCGAAGCTTGCAAACCTTACCTATTAGAACAAATTCGGATGGTAGACCCGAAGATCATTTTGTTTACAGGTGCGACTGCTGTGCGAGGTTTAACTGGGGATAAGCGAGGTATTACAAAAATTCGTGGTTCTTGGATCGAGTGGGAAGGGCGTTTGTGTATGCCAATTTTCCACCCATCTTATCTTTTGCGTAATCCTAGCCGTGAAGCTGGTGGCCCTAAATGGTTAATGTGGCAGGATATGCAGGCAGTACGCGCCAAGTTAGATGAAATTAGAGGGTGAGGAGTATCTTAGATTTTTCTGCATCTAGCGAGATGAAATTAAACTTAAATTGAAACTTACAATAATATTCATTGTTGACAGCACGATTTAAGGTTAATACTCATGTCGAGGAAAGTAGAAGTTGTTCCCCACGATCTAAAATGGCGGCAGATGTTTGAGGAACAATCAAAACAGATTGCGGTTGCATTAGCTGAAAATCTAGTTGCTTTGCACCATATCGGCAGTACAGCTATCCTCATACTTATGCTAAACCTATTATTGACTTGTTAGTTGAGGTGAAAAACATCACAAAAGTAGATGACCAAAGCGCAGCAATGCAGGCATTAGGATACGCAGCAATGGGTGAATATGGAATACCTGGAAGGCGTTATTTTCGCAAGGATGATGAAGCAAGTATTAGAACACATCAGGTTCATATATTCCAGATTCACTCTCCAGAAATAAAGCGACACCTAGCATTCCGCGATTATTTGATTGCCCATCCCGAAGCAGCACTAAAATATAGTAAACTAAAGCGAGAATTAGCTAACAAATATCCCAACGATATAGATAGCTATATGGATGGAAAAAATGCTTTTATCAAGGAAATAGATAGAAAGGCAGCACTCTAAGATAGTTAATATTTACATATCAAATTACCATTCCACCAAAATAGAAGTGCTAGTACAGGGAGAGAAAACTAACATTCCCAACCCCATTTATAAAGTAGTTTTAAGCAATAACGAAAACATGATTATAATTTTAGGTCACAATTAAAAGCGATCGCACCCACCCCTATAAAATGCGATCGCTCTTTAAACTAAACCTTCGTTTATAGTAGCCTTGACACTTGTGCGTGCATCAAAGCAATGTCAGGATCACGTTGCATGGCAGCGTAATATCGCTTTCCAAAAGTAGTTCCATCTTCTGATGGCTGCATCAAACTTTGGGCTTGCTCTAAAAGTCCACTCGCGTTGTCTAACTCTACAGGCTCTTTGGAACTAAGTAATTCATCAATCTCTACAATAAATTGGGAGATAGGGCGCAACCAACTAAACCAATCATGGTTGAGTACTAACTGAAAATACTCACCTTTTGATTTGATTTGTCCGTGAAACTGTTCATAAGCAACCCGTTCAGATTCTAGCAATGCTTTGTGGAGACGTAACAAAATATTACGCACATCGCGTAGGCGTTGAAGTGTAACCTCTAAAGAATCGGATGAAGACATTGGATAAGAATTGCAGTAAATACTTTTTCCATGTTGGCACATCAATTCCGGTCAAGGGACGATATGATTCGCTGTAGTGGTGGGAAAATTAGGTTACAAAAGAAGTGCGATCGCACCGTAGCAATTATGTATTTTATACGTCTAATTACAACGGATGGCGTTTAAAAAAATTCCAAATTTCTTGACTAGCATTAATTAATTGCGAACTACCGCCCCCACCTCTGGGGAAAATGTGTCCCGCACCTTTTAAAGTAACAAGTTCTACCTCTGCACCACCCCGACAATTAGGATAACGAGAAATATCCACACGCTTATTTAAACTTTTTTTAACTTCCTTCCCAGCGCAACCATTATGTTGCCGCCAAAACTTAATACTATCTGGAACAGACAAAATCGCATATCCAAATGTTTTAGTACCTGCCCAAGGCACTTTATCATCATTTGTTCCATTAATCATTAACATAGAAATTGGACGTTTAGAATTACAAAATTCTTTCACCTCACCAGGCATATTAGCAACTACTGAGCCAAAAGCAGCGATTTGGCTATGCGATTCGCAAGCTAATCTTTGCACTAAAAAACCACCATTAGACACCCCAGTAGCATAGATTCTGCGTTTATCAATACTTCTTATTTGCTTGAGGTGGTTGATGAGAGTAGAGACAAAAGAGACATCATTCACCCCCCACATGGGATTACTTGCTACGTCCCAACGTCGATCAATTCCATTTGGGTAAGCAATAATAAATCCTTGACGTTCTGCTAGTTCATTAAACCCTGTATTTAATGCTAAATCTTTTCCTTGAGAGCCAGAACCATGAAATGCTAGAACTAACGGCATAGGGCGCTTAGGATTGTAAGACTTGGGAGTATATAGGTAATAACCCCTTTGCCGTCCTTGATGCTGTAGTTTTCCAGTTGACGCACCTATCCGTACTTGCTGTTGTTTGGTTGTGCCAGATATCTTAGGTTGCAATTTAGCACTAACTAACGCTGAACTAGCATCGCAGCTAGTTGTGATACTAATTAATAGCAACGTAAAGGTTAGTTGTGCAGCAGGTTTTAAAAATAACAGGTTCATTATGCTGACTAGCTTGATGAGAGATTAAAATTATAAGTCTCACCGTGTCGCAAATATCTGACTTTTTCCTCTAGTCCTGCTGCTTTCACTGCTGCCATAAAGTCCTCAAGCGGGGACTTGAATACGGTGTAATCGTTATAGTGAATGGGTATGCTTAAATGTGGTGAAATAATCTGAATTGCTTGCACCCCTTGTTTGGCATCCATAGTTAACAAAACTCCGAAGGCTTTTGTTCCTCCCAAGTGCAGCAAAGCGAGGTCAATATCTGGATAGCGTTGAGGTATTTCCTTTAAATCTTCATAAACTAAAGTGTCGCCACTAATATAAACGCGAAATACTGGCTGTTGATTTTTGAAGTTAAACTCCAACATACTGCCCATCACTTGTGGTAAGGCAGCAGCTAAAACTCCAGGGCCATGTCTTCCAGGCATTGCTGTAATGCGTACCGCAGCATCTCCTTTATGAACAGTGAATGTTTCCCAAGTATTTAGGGGTTTTGTTGAGGTAAATGCCTTGTTTTTGAGTTTATCAACTGCGTGCTGGGTACTAATAATTGGTAAGTTTTTTTTCAGCTTAGATTCTGCTACACGGTCAAAATGATCTTCGTGCATATGGGATAATACCAGCAGATCTACAGGCGGTAAATCTTCAATTTCTATTGCTGGATTAGTCGTGCGAGTTGAACGTAATCCATATCCTAAATGTACATGATCGCCCTTGTGGAGAAAGTTGGGATCTGTGAGAATTGTGAATCCCGCGTAGCGGAGTATAACAGTTGCAGTACCGATGAAGAAAACTGAGCCATTGTGCAAGTCGGATTGTTCACTATTACTATCTGGGGGTAGCACAAGTTCTGTGGCTGTATCCATGTTGCACCTCTTTTTAGCAGTTAGTGAGCCAACAAATTTCAGCTTAGACTTATCGCTGTTATCCTAACCCTATCTGTAGGCTGATAGCATTTTTATAAATGCTCGATTAGATATTTTGCAAAGTGTAGCGACGTACTATGGTGCGTCTCTACATCAAATATTTGTAGCTAAATGTGGCTATAAAAATAAGCCCGCACAAGCAGGCTATTATCAAAATTTGATTGTTTGGAAGTTGGCGAATTTTTCTGGAAATTGCTAATTATTCCATAGCTTCTTTGCCTTTTCCAGAGGGGCGTGGTTCATTAACCTGTACATCTTCACCTTGTACCTGTTTGATAAATTTTTTAGTGCTTGTAGGTAAAGGTTCATCCAAATTCAACTTTTCTTTGACTGTCTCGGCTGCATTTTGAAGAGGGTTGCTGCCGCCTGTTTGTTTATCTTGTTGAGGTACTTGGTAAGAACTTGCTTCAGGTGTGGTGGTTGCAGCAAAAGCTTGTGGCGTAGTAAATTGCCCGAAAGCAGCACTAACAAACAATATAAGCCCTAGAAAACAAGCAGTAATAGCTTGACGAAGTTGCATTGTTTGCAACCAGCCGAAAACTCGGTTCATATAAAATCCTTTATTAGTTACCTCATCAGTATTCAACTTTTATTCAAGCTATACATCAGTCACGTGATATAGAGTTTTTACCTTGTTTTATACTTTTTTTCTCTGCCAGTAGATAGACTGCGATCGCGAATTCGGACTACAGAGCAAATATTATCTAAATAAATTGGCACTTGTTGTGCTTAGGGCAAGCTTAACGGAAACGCGATCGCACTCTCAATGATTACTTAAAACATCTCTTAAATTTATTCATCTCTTTTGACATTGCAGTGGGTAACGATTACCTCGCCATGTTGTCCACCCCTTAGCTAATCTAGTATTACTGTTGTATTTGAGATACCAGTTATCCTGCTCGTTGCCTAAATAGCGGATACCTAATTCCGAAGCATTTGAATACCTTTTAGCCAACCTTACCCAAGGGCTACGGTTATCACTAAAACGCCCAACAACACGTACACCAGAAGAACTGCTACAAACACCACCGCTACAAGTTGTTTGAGGATCGTCTACTACATACCACTGCATCTGTGCAGGTCTACCATCAATATTGCAATTCCATAAACCAAAATACCATTGGCTGACTGCTTGAGAGGCGCTGGCATGACTGGCACCCACAAAGAAACTCACAGGAACTATTGCCAATCCTAATAGCCACTTGTTTAAGTTTTTCATAAAAGCCTCATGTAAAATTTACTGCTGTTAAATTGCTCTACATTTTTATAGAGTTGACTAACAATTTTTATGCAATCTTTGGTCAGGGAGGAGCGCAAAACATTACGCGGGCAAGATGCCCGTACTACATTTGTGGTGGCATAAATGTATTGTGACCATCTTAGTCACTGGATTTTATGAGTAAGCCCTGTATTCATTCACTCTAAAACTATGCACCTTTTTGACCCGATCAAAATTCGTGAGATCACTTACCGCAACCGCATTGCCGTTTCACCCATGTGCCAATACTCCAGTGTGGACGGCTATGCCAGTGATTGGCACTTTGTCCATTTGGGTAGCCGTGCTGTAGGTGGGGCAGGGTTAGTGATGACTGAAGCCGCAGCAGTAGAAGCAAGGGGTCGCATCAGTCCTCAAGATTTGGGCATTTGGAGTGATGACCATGTGGAAAACTTAGCTCGCATTACTAAGTTTATCCAGGTACAGGGAGCAGTCGCGGGTATCCAGTTGGCTCATGCTGGGCGTAAAGCTAGTGTCTATCGTCCTTGGGACGGTGGGGGAACTGTACCTGAAGATGAGGGAGGATGGAATGAGATTATTGCCCCTAGTGCTATTCCCTTTTCTGATGGCAGTTTAATTCCAAAAGCCCTAGAAATAGAAGAAATTCAAAGTTTAATTCAAACTTTTGTTGATGCAACACATCGAGCCGAGGCAGCAGGTTTTCAGGTAGTGGAGATTCATGCTGCTCACGGTTATCTGCTGCATGAATTTCTTTCACCACTAACTAATCAGCGTACTGATGATTACGGTGGTTCTTTCTTGAACCGCACCCGCTTACTTAGAGAGGTGGTTCAGGCAGTTCGGCAACATTTGCCTGAGCGTTATCCCCTGTTTTTACGCATTTCTGCCACAGACTGGGTTGAGGGTGGTTGGGATATTGAGCAGTCGGTTGAGTTAGTGGGACAACTGCAACCACTAGGTATAGATTTGGTTGATTGTTCTTCAGGGGCAATTATCCCCAAAGTTTCAGTACCTACTGGCGCTGGATATCAAACGCCATTTTCTGAACGCATACGACGTGAGACAGGAATTTTAACAGGCGCTGTGGGAATGATTACTGCACCGCAGCAAGCGGATCACATTATTCGGACAGGTCAAGCTGATATGGTGCTACTAGGTCGTGAGTTATTACGCGACCCTTATTGGCCGCTAAAAGCATCTATAGAATTGAATCAATCAGGATCTTGGCCTCCTCAATATCTCAGAGGGAAACCTTAATTTTTAGATAATAGTCAGGGATTTATGGGAAGAGTTGAAGGTAAAGTTGCTCTCATTACTGGTGGCGCTTCAGGAATTGGTAAGGCAACTGCTAAATTACTAGCAAGTGAAGGTGCAGTTGTAGTTTTTACTGATTTAGATCAGCGTGATATTACTAGCGTTAGTGCAGAAATTGGTAGCAATGCGATTTTTTTCCCGCATGATGTTACCAATTCACAACAATGGGAAGAGGTAATCAACCTGATACGCGATCGCTTTCACAAATTAGATATCCTGGTAAACTGTGCTGGTATTGCTGGCATCAATGCGGCACAAGATCCCGAAAACGCGACATTAGACACTTGGCGACAGGTGATGAATATAAATATGGAAGGCGTTTTTCTGGGATGTCAACACGCCATACCGCTAATGAAAGCAACAGGCGGCGCAATTGTAAATATTTCATCCTACGCTGCCATAATTGGTACGCCCTTAGCAGTTGCTTATGGTGCAAGTAAAGCTGGTGTGCGTCAATTTTCTAAATCAGTTGCTTTGTATTGCGCTCAACAAGGTTACAAAATTCGTTGTAATTGCATCTTGCCAGGAGCCATTTTAACTCCAATGTGGGAGGGATTTCTTGGTAGTGGAGATGAGAGAAATCAACGCAGTGAGCAAATTACTAAACAAATACCCTTGGGTGTGTGGGGACAACCAGAAGATGTTGCTTATGCAGTTCTTTATTTTGCTTCGGATGAATCAAAATTTGTTACTGCTGCGGAGTTGGTAATTGATGGTGGTCAATCTGTCGGTTGATAGGTGAGGGAAGAGTGCGATCGCTATTTATTTACGCTTTCAACAATAGACAATACGCCAAGATATATAATGATTAATATTATAATCTCATTATTAGGAGAAAAGTGTCATGTCTAATTCTTCTGAAAGTGAAAACGAATCTTTTACTTTTTCTGATTTTAAAAATAGTATGGATGAAAGCTTAAAAAGTTCTCTGGAAGCAGTCGAACGTTTGAAAGCTACCGATACCAGTGAAATGAATGCTGATCAATTGACAGAACATCAACACGAAATCGCAGAAATGGAAGGAGTAGCTTCAACTCTCAAGCAAATGCGATTTGAAGATTTAGAGAATCTAGAAGCAAAGATACAAGACGCAGAAAAGCACTTGCTCGATAGTTAACGAAGCCACATATAATATTAAGAATGTTTAAATTATATGATTATTTTTCCTCTGGAAACTGCTATAAAATTCGGTTGCTTCTGACACAACTACAAATACCGTTTCAAAGAATAGATGTAGACATACTTAAAGGTGAGTCTCGGACACCAGAATTTTTAACCATCAATCCCAACGGGCGTGTGCCTGTTTTAGAAACTGAATCAGGTCAATTTATAACAGAATCAAATGCTATCCTTTTTTATTTAAGCCAAAATACAATTTTTTTTCCTAATGATGCTTTTGAGCAAGCACAAGTAATGCAATGGTTATTTTTTGAGCAATATAGCCACGAACCATACATTGCTACCTCAAGATACTGGATTTCTATCCTTGGAAAAGCTGAAGAATATCGAGATGCTATCCAGCAAAAACGTCAACCTGGCTATGCTGCATTAGGTGTAATGGAGAAACATTTAACAAATCAGCATTTTTTTGTTGGAAATCGTTACACGATCGCAGACATTGGATTATTCGCTTATACCCACGTTGCTGATGAAGGAGAATTTGATTTAACTAAATTTCCAGCTATTCAAAAATGGATAGATCGTGTTAAATTCCAGCATAATTACATTGACATTACTGAATCTTAATTCTTTGCACGATAATTTATGAGCTACTTTCGCCAAAATATTGATTTGATGTCTGGCTACCAGCCAGGAGAACAGCCTCCAGCAGGTGTTAAAGTAATCAAACTCAATACGAATGAAAATCCTTACCCGCCTTCGCCAAAAGCCTTGCAGGTAATGCAGAATCTCGATGGAGAATTATTGCGCCGCTATCCAGATCCAATGGCGGGAGAATTCCGCGAAGCTGCAAGCAAAGTTTTAGGCGTACCGAAAGAGTGGATTTTGGTAGGTAATGGCAGTGATGACCTTTTAACAATGCTGATGCGTGCTTGTGCCGATCGCGATCGCAACGTGGTTTATCCCATGCCAACCTATGTGTTATATCGTACCTTGGCTGAGATCCAAGATGGGTGTATAGCAGAAATTCCTTACAATGATGATTATCAATTACCAGTTGAGCGATTAATTGCGGCTAATGGTGCAGTTACCTTTATTGCTTCCCCTAATAGTCCTTCTGGGACTTCTATACCCCTAGAATTATTAGATAAACTAGCAGCACACTTATCAGGGATATTAGTTGTTGATGAAGCGTATGTAGATTTTGCTGAATCTGATGCTTTGCCATTAGTGCAAAAATACGACAATGTGATCGTTTTACGCACTCTTTCTAAAGGTTATTCTCTGGCGGGATTACGGTTGGGATTTGGAATTGCTCAACCAAGCTTGTTAGAAGGATTAATTAAGGTTAAAGATAGTTATAACGTGGATGCGATCGCATATCGTGTAGGTGCAGCAGCCTTGCTCGATCAAGACTACAAAATCGCTAACGCTGAAAAAATTAAAACCTCTCGCACTAAACTAACTAACAATTTAGAGCAACTAGGTTTTAAAGTATTGCCATCTCAAGCTAATTTTTTATTAGCTCAACCCTCCCAAAAACAAGCTGAATGGCTCTACCAAAACTTAAAAAATCAAGGCATCTTAGTGAGATATTTTAAGCAACCACAACTAGAGGACAAACTACGAATCACAGTTGGCACAGAAGAGGAAAATGTAGCTTTAATTAAAGCATTAACTCAGCTATGTGAATCAAATTAAATTTATGTCACAAACTACTGTTGGCACTAAAAAAAAGGGTAAATCTCTCCCTCCAAAACCCATAGTTAAGTTAGGAAAGTTTGTTTGGACAACTATGTGGCATCTAATGATGTCTCAACTTGCCCCGCGTAATCAATCAGGTGAGTATGTTCGTCCAAAGAGTCAATTCCGACACTTTATTAGTACAGAGGAAGAAAACCCCTACAAACCAGCCACAGGGCGTTACCGTCTTTATGTAGGATTGGGATGTCCTTGGGCGCATCGCACTTTAGTTGTTTTAGGACTTAAAGGACTTGAAGACGCAATTGAAGTATCCGTAGCTTCACCTTCACCAGACCAGGGAATTTGGGTATTAGATCAATTAGATGAGGGTTGCCAAAATCTCCCAGAACTGTATCAACTAGCATTACCAGGCTACAGTGGACGTAGTACAGTACCCGTATTGTGGGACAAAGAAACAAAAACAATAGTTAACAATGAGAGTGCAGAAATTATCGTTATTCTGAACTCAGAATTTAACGAGTTTGCCAAGAATTCTACACTCGATCTATATCCAGAGGATTTGAAACAAACAATTGATGATTGGAACGACAAGATTTATAACACAGTAAATAATGGTGTATATCGCTCAGGTTTTGCCCAAACTCAAACCGCATACGAACAAGCTTGCAACGAATTATTTACTACCTTAGATGAGATTGACGAAGTACTAGCAAAAAATAGATATCTGTGTGGCGATCGCATTACACTAGCAGATGTGCGTCTATTCACCACCTTATTCCGATTTGATATTGTCTACTACGGACTATTTAAGTGCAATCGTAGAAGAATCCAAGACTATCAAAACTTAGGATATTACCTGCGCGATTTGTATCAACAGCCAGGTGTTGCCGAAACTTGTAATCTAGAAGCAGTAAAACGCGACTACTACGGTAATTTATTCCCCCTGAATCCTGGTGGGATTATTCCTACTGGGCCTGATATTAGTAACCTTACTGCACCGCACAATCGGGAAAAATTAGGTAAGGATGCAGTTTTTCAGCAATGAATCCATACAAATTTTTAATCTAGAGATACTTATCTTTGGTTGCAACTTTGTATCCGTCGGCGTAGGTAAACTTTTTTAGTATAGCCCCAGGATCATCTTCTGGTGGCATTGCTTAATTTAAACCAGTGATTGTATGCAGCAACAACATATAAGTAAATTATCCAGTATGCGGTTAATTACTATCCCAATCAGCCATTATTGTGAAAAAGTGCGATGGGCATTAGATTGGTTAGAAGTTCCCTACACAGAAGAACGTCATGTACCCTTTTTTCATCGACTAGCAACTGTTCGTAACGGCGGAAAAAGTGTTCCAGTGTTAGTTACCCAAGAGGGAACCTTTACTGATTCAACAGCTATTTTGCATTACTTAGATACTAAGAATACAGAAAGCAAGAAACTTTATCCCAACGAACCCAATCTCCGGCACGAAGTTAATGAGTTAGAAGAACTCTTTGATACTAGACTGGGAGATAATATTCGATGTTGGGGATATTTTTATCGTATTAATGATCGTGAAGGAATGCGTCGCTCTTGGTGTACAGGAACTCCTGGGTGGGAAAAAGCAGGATTTGCGATCGCATTTCCTGTAATGCGAAAGATAGTGCAACAAACATATAACATTACAGCAGCTTCTGCTAATAATTCCCTGCAAGAAATTAAGCAGATTTTTGAAGTAGTTAATCAAAGACTATCCGATGCTCGTCCTTACCTCATAGGCGATAATTTATCAGCAGCAGATATAACTTTTGCCGCTTTAGCTGCCCCTGCATTGCTACCTCCAGAGCATCCCATAAAACCACCTGCACTTGAAACATTTAATAATGAGGAGATGATCATAACTATTAAAGAGTTAAGAGCCACCCCAGCCGGAGTTCACGCGCTACGTCTTTACCGGGAACAACGCCGGAATCAATTAACAATTAACAATTAACAATTCACAATCATCCCACAATTCCACTTGTGGGATTTTACGTTTAATTTTAATTACCAACAATTGAGCATGTAATCAAAAAATGGCTAATAATGATATTGAGAATATTTACAACTTCCTGAAGATTTCTGACTCAATAACAACCGCCGGACAACCGACAACAGAACAATTTACACTTATTAAACTATCAAATTATCAAGTAGTTATTAATCTTGCCCTCTTCGACTCTCCCAATGCCTTACCTAATGAAGAATCAATTGTTAAATCTCTAGGAATGGAATATATTCACATACCTGTGATTTGGGAAAATCCTACTATTGAAGACATGACTCGTTTCTTTAGCGTTATAAAAAACTTTTCAAACAAACAAATTTTTATTCATTGTGCTGCTAACAAAAGAGTATCAGCTTTTATTTACCTTTATCGCATTATTCACCAAGGATTAAACAAAGAAGAAGCTCAAAAAGATTTACATCGAATTTGGATACCCAATGAAAGATGGCAAAATTTTATTCAACAAGTTATTGACTATTTTTAGTTAATAACTACAACCTCAATAAAATAAAGCTTATTATTTATCAATTAATATGTTAAGTCAGACAAAAGAAATAATCGCGCATTAACTAACGTCTTTCTCTAGATTGATGACAAAAATATTTGCCAAGCCCCAAAATCTTACTATCGGCATTTTAATTGACTAAAGGATTTTATGGTAGCTCCCATTGAATTTAATTTATTTGCTCCATATAACAAAGGAGCCGCTTTAATAGGGACATTTTCAGAGTGGAAAGAAATCCCAATGAAAAAAGGCGAAGATGGTTATTTTCGCACAACTGTGGAACTAGAAGATGGCGTTTATCAATACAAATTTAAAGTTCAATCTAAATCTTGGTTTTTTGAAGAAGATCAATGGGTAGATGTTGTAGACCCTTATGCTACCGATATTGATAATCCTACACAAAATGGCGTAGTACGGATTAAAGATGGTGAAAGAATAGTTGATACTTATGTTTGGCAGCATGATGACAAACCCTTACCTGCCGATCATGAATTAGTAATATATGAAATGCACGTTGGGGATTTTTCCGGTGGTGAAGATGATCCCTTTGCTCGTGGTCAATATAAACACGTTATTGAAAAATTAGATTACCTTTGTGACTTAGGTATTAATGCAATTGAATTAATGCCTGTAAAAGAGTATCCAGGGGATCACAGTTGGGGTTACAACCCACGTTATTTTTTTGCAACAGAATCTAGCTATGGCACTACAGAAGGCTTGAAAAAGCTAATTGATGAATGCCACGGGCGGGGTATTCGTGTACTAATGGACGGGATTTTTAACCACTCAGAAGCAGAAAGTCCCCTCACTCAAATTGATCACGATTACTGGTATCATCACTCACCACGCGATCCTGATAATAACTGGGGGCCAGAATTTAATTACGAATTCTACGACGAAAAGTTAGAAACATATCCTGCCCGTAAATTTGTGGGTGATACAGTTCGTTTTTGGATTCAAGAATATCATATTGACGGCATTCGCTACGATGCTGCAAGACAAATTGCTAACTACGACCTCATGCACTGGTTAGTTCAAGAAGCTAAACAAACTGCAAGCATGAAGCCTTTTTATAACATTGCTGAACACATTCCTGAAACAACCAGCATCACTAATGTTGATGGGCCAATGGATGCTTGCTGGCATGAAAGTTTTTATCACTGTGTTTTAGAACATATCTGTGGAGATACCTTTGATTTAGAACGCCTCAAAGATGCTCTTGATGCCAAGCGTCAAGGTTTTATGGGAACAACTAATGTCGTTAACTACCTCACAAACCATGACCATAACCATGTCATGGCAGAATTAGCTAACCGTGAGATTTTTGATGAAGAAGCATTTAGACGTGCAAAATTAGGTGCAGTATTGCTAATGACAGCAATGGGAGTGCCATTAATTTGGATGGGTGAAGAATTTGGCGAGTATAAATACAAAACTCCTGACCAAGCAAAAATCGAATGGCCCCTTTTAGGTAATGACCTAAATCGTGGTTTATTTGACTATTACAAAGGTTTGATTGCGCTGCGTAAAAACAATCATGCCCTCTACACAGAAAACATTGAATTTTTCCATGAAAACCCTGAAACCAAAGTGCTTGCGTACACTCGTTGGAATGATGAAGGTTCACGTTTAGTTGTAGTGGCAAATTTCTCTGATCAATTTTTAGGTGGTTATTCAGTACCAGGTTTTCCAGAAAATGGCACTTGGCATGAGTGGACTTACGACCATGATGTTGAAGTTGGAGATAACAACCTCATAACTGATTTAGGAGAGTACGAAGCTAAGGTATTTGTCTGGCACTGATAAAATACGTTAAAATGTCAGCCGAATAGTAATTACAGGACTTACGCAAGACAACAGTAAAATTAGGCTTGTAGGGGCGGGTTGCACCAAAAATTTATTTTTTCTAACCATTGATTTACATAAACCCGCCCTGACCTGACGGATGATTTCTGCGTAAGTCCTAAATTAGTCAAAGGGAACAGTAATACTGTTCCCTTTTTAAATATCGCTAGTTATATATAAATAGACAATTCTCTCCTCTTTGTGGGGGGAATTGGCGTTTTTTAGTAATTGCTAATGGCTAATTGATAATTATTTTCATACTGATAACCGTATCAAATATTGATACGGCAGTAGTTTTAAAAACAACATCTTTGAAGCTTTAAAATTTCAAAGCTGCTTAATTATTTTGTCAGACAAAGTTTTAATTCCAAACAAATACCTGATTTAAGCTGTTTTAAGTGGCTGTTCTACAAAGGATTGTTCTTCTTGACTACTATGCACTAATTCCCAACCTGCTTTTCTTAATTTTTGATATGTTGCCCAACCTTTAGAACCACCAGGAATTGGATAATCCGGTACAGACAAGTGAGCAAAAGCTGTATAAGGTCGCCAGGGTTTATTAAATTCGGTTTTTAGGTGTAAAATCTTTTGTCCATCCGCCCCACTCATTGATAACCAGCACATTTGTCTAGCCATGTATAACTCCTTGCGCTCAAGCAGCGACTATTTTTATCCACAATTATTGTTTAGCTAACTAGCTAAATAGGCAGTAAGGCAAGTACATAAATAACTAAATTAAGAGTAATCCCTATGAAAACACTATAAATAATAGAAATTTATTCTATTAGTGTACATATCTGACTACCTCTTAATTGAGGAATATAACATTATTATCTCTAGTGTTTATTCCATCAACCTCACTCTAAAGAATTATTTATGATCCTAAAAGAAGTTTCTGAAAAATTTGATACATTTTGACCAATATAGCGATTTAATACCTGAAATATACAGAAAACAATTTGGTATTAAGAAATACAGAATTATTTAAATTTATATTGCTGCTAGAGGCAGATGATTAGTAATGTCAGCAATTCTAAATTACTAGAGGTGTTTTAATTTATGAAAATTAAGTAAAGTTGTCTAACACAAATTAACATAAGCAAAACCAATGCCATAGTTTTATTTATGTTAATTTGACAAATTTACTTAAGTAAAGGGGTTACATGGCAAGTTCAATCGAATTCAATTTATTCGCTCCGAATAACAAAGCAGCAATGTTAATAGGATCTTTTTCTGATGGGAAAGAGATTTTTATGAGAAAATGTGACGATGGCTATTTCCGCACTAATATTGAACTTGAAGATGGAGTTTATCAATATAAATTCCTTGTTCAGTCAAAAAGCCCGTCTTTTGAGCCAGATCAATGGGTGGAAGTTGTAGATCCTTATGCAACAGACGTAGATGATCGTAATAATGTGGCGATCGCACACATTAAAGATGGTAAAAGAATTGTTGATACATATATCTGGCAACACGACGACCAGCCGCTACCAGGCAATCATGAGTTAGTGATCTACGAAATGCACGTAGCCGACTTTTCCGGTGATGATCCGCAGGTTCGGGCTAAGTTTAACCACGTTACAGAAAAATTAGATTATTTGAGTGAACTAGGTGTTAATGCGATCGAATTGATGCCAGTGAACGAGTATCCAGGCGATTATAGCTGGGGATATAAAGTCAGACACTTTTTTGCTACAGAAACCAGCTATGGTTCTACTGAAGACTTAAAGCGGTTGATTGATGAGTGTCACGCCAGAGGCATTCGCGTGATTTTAGATGGAATTTATAACCACTGCGATGAAGGATGCCCTTTATTACAGATCGATCGCGATTATTGGTTTTACCATGATAAGCACTATCCCGACGATCCAGCCAATTACTGGGGGCCAGAGTTTAACTATGACAACTACGATCAAAACCTGAATATTCGCCCTGCTTGGAAGTATATCGGAGAAGTAGTACGTTTCTGGATTGAGGAATTTCATATAGACGGCATTCGCTTCGATGCAGTCCGCCAATTAAATAACTACGATTTTTTCAACTGGATCACTCAAGAAGCTAAACAAGCCGCAGGCAACAAACCGTTTTACAATATTGCCGAACATATTCCCGACACCGCAGATATTGTTGCCCCCAAAGGCCCCCTAGATGGCTGCTGGCATGAAAGCTTTCGGATTTTCATTATTGAAAATATTACTGGGGATACCTTCGATCTAGGGCGAATTAAGGAAGTTCTGGATGCCAAAATCCAAGGTTATCAAGGTGCAACCAGCGTTGTAAATTACTTAGCAAGCCACGATCGCGATCACTTAATGGCAGAGGAAGGCTTTCGCACTCTAAATCATCAAGCAGTGATTAAGCAAGCTAAATTAGGGGCTGTAATGTTGATGACGGCAATGGGAACACCAATGCTGTGGATGGGTGAAGAATTTGGTGAAACTACTCGCGAAACTCCTAACCAGCAAAATAAACTGCACTGGTCTTTATTAAACCAAGAACTCAACCGCAGTTTATTTGAGTATTACAAAAACTTAATTGCCTTACGCAAAAGCAATCAAGCACTCCATACCGATAATATTGAATTTTTCCATGAAAACAATGAATCAAAAGTGATTGCCTATACTCGTTGGAACGATCAAGGCGATCGCGTAGTAGTCGTTGCTAATTTTTCGGATCAATGTATAGCAGGTTACAAAATTCCCAACTTTCCTGCTGCTGGAACTTGGCACGAGTGGACTAGCAATATTGATATTGAAGTTGGGGATAACTTAATCATCGACTTGCCAGAGTACGAAGCAAAAGTTTTTGTGTGGAATTGATACAACACACGGCTCCTAAATTAGATCTGTCTTGAGAATAGGGAGGAGGGAGGAAGACAGGAGTGAGCAAAGATTTTCGGTTCTTCAGTAGGGTTATGGATCATCGGAAAAAAACTCTGAAACTGAAGACGAAAAAGCGGCAAAAGCTAAGGTGATAACCGTGTCTAGTAAAGTTTTTTATCCACAAGTAGGTATTATGAGTTTTGAACCCTAAATTCAGACTCCGGAATTCTAACTCCTGATTCATCACTCCTTCGGATCGACTACGTGATATTCTGATTTTTGCAACCGACTTCCTAACATTTACTAACGAATGAGGTTAGCGGTTTAATAATTTATACTCTGTGTTGAGAAGTAACACATTTTCCATGCCCTCATCCCCAAAATTTGAAGATAATGATTCCTTTGAACCTGTATCTGTCACTCTGAGAGATGCAGCAACAGGGCGATCGCTCTCATGTTACATTGAGCATTCCTTAGAAGTAGAGGGTACTTTATACCTGCTACTGCTACCTGTAGATTCGCCCATAGAAATTGTTGCCTGGAACGAAGATGGCGAACAAGAAGCCACCCTCGTCGAGGACGAACCAGAACTAGATCGCATCTTTGCTGATGCTCAAGCAGTTCTAGCAGAGCAAAATCTCACCCTCAAGCGCACTGCCCATACTCTTACTGTTGCTGGTGAAATTCCAGAAGTAGTAGAAGAAGACATTCTAACTATAGAGATGGAAGAGGAAGGTAGTGAAATCGAGCCTGAAGAATTTCAGCTTTTAGCTAACTTCTACCATGAAGAGCAAGAGTACGGTGTTTATACACCTCTTGATCCGTTGCTGTTCTTTGCACGCGAAAATCAAGATGGTAATCCAGAGTTACTTTCCCCAGAAGAATTTAAAAAAGTCCAACCACTACTAGAAGAAATGCTCTTTGATGAGTTGGAATAGAGACTGCCTCAAATTTTTTCTGCCTAGCAATTAGTAGCGGTTGTTTCTTTACCATATATGAATGCTGTAAAGCCCACATTTAAGTGGTTGTACCTGCTAGCTATACCACCAATACTGTTGGGTATAGTTGCTTTTTTTGGCTGGTCTTGGTGGAGCCAGGAAACTGCCCCGCCTCTAGTAGATGCACAATCAAACTCTACGCCTGGGAAGACGGTACAAATCCAAATCCCACAAGGAACGGCAAGCCAACAAATTGGTCGCCAGCTAGAGAATGCTGGTTTAATTCGCTCTACCCAAGCTTGGAAGCTGTGGACATCCTGGTTGTCGTTTAACAATAAGCAGGGTGGCTTTAAGTCTGGTGTTTATCGACTTTCACCTACCCAGTCTTTACCAGAAATTGCCGATCAAATCTGGAACGGTAAGGTGGTACAGCTAGACTACACCATCCCCGAAGGCTGGTCTTTACAGCAGATGGCTAATTACTTTGAATCTATTGGTTTTTTTAAAGCCGAAGATTTTCTGGCTGCAACCCGTGATATTCCTAAAGAGCAGTTTTCCTGGTTACCAGATAATTTGCCCCACTTAGAAGGGTTTTTATATCCAGATACTTACAAAATAGCTAGTGATAGCATTACCCCCAAACTAATTGTCCGTCAGATGCTCAAAGAGTTTGAGCGGGTAGCACTGCCAGTCTATCAACAAGCTCAAAGTAGTACCAATTTTAGTCTCCTAGAATGGGTAACTCTAGGTAGTATTGTAGAAAAAGAAGCAGTAATTGCAGAAGAGCGTCCTCGGATTGCTGGTGTGTTTACTGCCCGTCTAAAACAGGGAATCACGTTAGGATCTGATCCAACTGTTGAGTATGGGTTAGGAATTAAGCAAACTAAGGATCAGCCGTTGACTTACGCGCAGGTGAAAATTCCTTCTCCATACAACACATATATAAACCCAGGATTACCACCAGGCCCGATCGCTAGTCCTGGTTTGAGCAGTTTAAAAGCAGTTTTGAATCCCGAAAATACAGATTATCTCTATTTTGTGGCTCGTTATGATGGTACGCACATTTTTAGCCGTACTCTACGAGAACATAATGCGGCGATCGCGGCAGTTCGACAACAGCAATCTCGTTAAGTACCATCAGTGCAAATAAACACCCAGATCAAGTGGGTATGGTAATAAGTCATTGTTAATTGATAATTATTAATTGATAATTGATAATTGATAATTGTTAATTGATAGCTTATGCCTTGGGCAGAATTTTTACAGCCAAACTTGATTGTAGAAGGTTCGGTGCTAAATTTGACACCGGAAATTTTACAGCAATATCACCTTAGAGGTTTGGTATTAGATGTGGATGACACTTTAGTACCAGTAAAATCTACCCAAGCTTCTGAAACATTACTACTTTGGGTAGAACAAATTCGACAGGTGGCAACATTATGGCTGGTAAGTAACAACCTCAGCGAAACTAGAATTAGTAACATTGCCAAAGCCCTAAATGTGCCTTACTTACTTGGCGCTGGTAAACCATCCCGACGCAAGTTGCGACAGGCAGTTACAGAAATGAATTTGCCAGTGGAACAAGTGGCGATGGTAGGCGATCGCTTATTTACAGATGTCCTTGCTGGTAACAGATTAGGGATGTTTACTATTCTGGTTGAGCCAATGGTTGATCCGGCAGCGGCGGCACGTAAATATCCTATACGCAATTTTGAAGTCTGGTTTTCTCAAACCTTGGGTGTTTCACTTACTGCCAAGCAACAAAAGTTAACTAATTGTGAATAATCGTGACTTAGCGAAAATATAAAGAAATAATTACGAATTTTAGGTTTCTCTAAAATCACTGGCATTATAGTTATAGTTCAAATGGGGTCAGCAAATATAAAGACCCTAACTATATAAAATCTATAACTACGCAAGAGCGCCAGTGCTGATATTAAACAGGACTGGCGCTCTTGTTTTGAGGGGAGAGGACAGAGGGGTGATATCATATCCGCTTAACTACACAGATAGTAGAACTGATTTTTGCAATCCTACAAGCGTGAGTTTTTAATCACAATTCTCCTCCCTCCTCCCCCCTCCTCTTCCCTCACCATGTCTGAAATAATAGTTGTAAAAATTGGCACTTCTAGCCTGACCCAAGCTGACGGGAGATTAGCTGTATCCGCGATCGCTACTTTAGCTGAAACTCTTACCAATCTCAGGTCATCAGGCTATGGCGTGGTGTTAGTTTCTTCTGGCGCTGTGGGAGTTGGCTGTGCCAGATTGGGACTCAAAGAGCGTCCTCGGATGATGGCGCTAAAACAAGCAGTAGCAGCAGTCGGTCAAGGGCGCTTGATGCGGGTTTATGACGATTTCTTTACAGCACTAGAACAACCAATTGCCCAAGTTCTCCTTACGCGCAGCACTTTTGGAGAACGCACCAGCTATGTCAATGCCTACAATACCTTTCACGAATTACTGCGGTTAGGCGTAATTCCGATTGTGAACGAGAATGACACTGTAGCTGTAGAGGAATTGAAGTTTGGCGATAATGATACTCTCTCCGCCTTGGTTGCTAACTTAATCGAGGCAGACTGGCTATTTTTACTAACTGATGTAGACAGACTATATTCTGCTGATCCGCGCACTTTTCCTGATGCTCAACCAATCATAATGGTGAACAATCTGGAGGAATTAGAAGAATTACAGGTGCAAACAGGCGATCGCGGTTCTAAATGGGGTACTGGTGGTATGGTCACTAAAATTACAGCCGCTAGAATTGCCACCCGTGCAGGTATTCGGACTGTAATTACTCAAGGACAACATCCTCAGAATATTCAGAAAATATTGCAAGGAGAATCTATCGGCACGCAGTTTGCACCCCAAACCCGTACCAACAACGCCCGCAAACGCTGGATAGCTCACGGACTGATTAGCAATGGTAAATTGTATTTAGATGTCGGAGCGATTTATGCGATCGCTCAGGCTGGCAAATCTTTGTTAGCTGCTGGCATTACTAACGTCTATGGCGAATTTCAAGCCTCAGATGCCGTGCAATTATGTGATGCCCAAGGAAGTGAAATTGCTAGGGGAATTGTCAACTACAGCAGCAGTGAACTACAGCAAATTAAGGGGCATCGCTCAGAAGAAATCCCCGCGATTCTGGGTTATGTCGGTGTGGAAACAGTTGTCCACAGAGATAACCTTGTGATTACTAATTAGCTTAAAGACTTAAATAAATGTGGGTAACACTGGAGCAAATTCACAATTAGTTGAATCACTTGTAAAGTGTGATTTCCAGCAATAAATTACTCCTGAGTGTTAACCCAATAGATATCCGACTATTTAAAGATAGTTAGCTGCGATTACCTTTTTGGGCTAAACTCTCTATTCAAACAACGTTCTAAATGTTCTAGTCTATAAAAATAACTAAAGCGACGAGGATTTAATATAAGTTGTTTATTTGTGCTGAACAGAGGTTGATTGAGAAATTGCCAAAGAGGGAAACGAAGATTTTTGATTTCGGGAGCCATAAGAGAAAATAGTAGATTTGAGGGGCGGGGAACACTTGCATCCTGAATCGGATGTACCAATCAATTTCGTATAGTAATACCTTCCCATAACCTTCAATTACTTTTCATGGTGAGATTTGCGGAATATTTAATTTTTTTTTCTGACGTACCCAGTAAATTTACGGAGATATAAGTAAAAGCTCATGTTAAAGTTTTATAAACATTGGTAATAAATTAATAAGATTATTAAAATTTCTGTTGTTGAGAGCTATTTTTGCGATCGCGCTTGTCTTTAAAAACCGCCATGTTTTGATAAGTACATCATGCAAATTCAATCTAAAATACTCAAAAACACTCAAATTTTACAAAAAATTTGTGAAATTTAAACAATTTCACAAAACGCCTGATAAAAACGAAACGAGATGATTTCTTATTATTTTCTCCTGCTGCAAATTTGTAAGCAGTTGTGCATTTAAATTAAAGTGAAATGGTAAGTAAGTATGTGGGTAAAATTAGACGTTGCTTGTGATCTTTGGGACTGGGGACTGGTGAAGAGTGACTGGGAAAGCCACTATACGTTTATTTATGTCCACATATTGACGGGGTGACAACCCCGTCAAAGACAAGACTGAATAAGGGATGCAGCTTTTAAACCTCTGTAAAAATTTAAGCTTTTATTTGGCTTTAATCTCATTAACTCGCAAACATCTTTAGTGCATGAAAGAAAAATATCTA
>DATNQB010000082.1 GCA_036702875.1 Oculatellaceae cyanobacterium
GACCGTTCTTTTTTATCACAGTTTGATACTTTTTTCTCTATAGAGAGCTTGTTGTCAATAAGCTGACAGTTTTTTGATAAGGGCTGAACCCTGATGTGCAAAGCACATCAGGCTTTGGGGGCGCTTGTCGCCCCCTGAACATTTGAACAGTGAACAGTTACTAAACCTTTTCCCTTTCCCTACTCCTCTCTCCTCCCTCAACAACTTAAAGTATGCCCAGTTTGACGCTCAATATAATTTAAAAGCTTTTGATAGTTATCTGGGTCACTATTCTTACTAAGAACGATTGGAACAGAACTGTCCGGTAGCCAAAACTTTAACCTGCCAACAGAACAGCAAAAGCTACTAACCGTGTTGAGATTAACTATATATTCACTACGATCATAAATAATTCTAAACCAAGAAGTCGCCAGTGAGGAATCTGATAAATTTTGGATGTATTTTAAAACTTTATAATACCCATCAGGACTACTCTGTTGATTGATAATAATTGGCGTACCGCTATCAGGTAGCCAAAAAGTGATTCGACCATTTGGGGCGCAAGCAAAAGCACTAAGACGGTCGAGATCAACTAGATATTCATTTCGTTCATAATTAATTTTTATCCAATTAGCCACAAAACCTCCTCATCTTAGGGAGTTTTGAATGTTGAATTAAAGAATCAAATTTTAACTCAAAACTCCCTGAAAAATCACACCTTTGAAGCGCGTTAGTTAAGACACTTCAGCCGGATAAGGCATAGTTGAAGTTGAACTAGAAAATGTGGATTCTATTGCCTCAGTTGCAGTTGAACTTAAATCAAGAGCTAATGCTGCTTCTATAAACCCTTTAAATAAAGGGTGGGGAGTGCTAGGTCGAGACTGAAACTCTGGGTGGAACTGAGAAGCAATAAAGAAGGGGTGATTTGTTAGTTCAATGATTTCCACTAAGCGACCATCAGGAGATGTACCACTAATTACATAACCGTTTTCTAAAAATAAGTTGCGGTAAGCATTATTAAATTCGTAACGGTGGCGGTGGCGTTCGTAAATTACCTCCTCTTGATACAGTTTAAAAGCGAGAGTGTTGGGTGATAAACGACAAGGATATAAACCTAAGCGCATAGTACCGCCTAAATCCACAACATCTTGCTGTTCTGGTAACAAGTTAATTACCGGATTTGTGGTATTAGGAGCAAATTCAGCACTGTTAGCATCTGCTAAACCAGCAAAGTTACGCGCCCATTCAATCACAGAACACTGCATTCCTAAGCATAAACCTAAGAAGGGAATTTTTTGTTCGCGAGCAAATTTAATCGCAGCAATTTTGCCATCAACACCGCGAATGCCAAAACCTCCTGGTACAAGGATGCCATCTGCATCTGCTAGATAGCGTTCAGCACCATCAGTTTCTATGTCTTCAGAGTTGATCCAATTGAGGTTAAGTTCACAAGCTGAAGCCATAGCAGCATGGCGTAAAGCTTCCACAACTGAAAGATAGGCATCGGTTAACCTTACATATTTACCAACTATGGCAATATTAATCCGGTTAGTTGGATGATAAAGACGGTCAACTAAGGTTTGCCATTGCCTTAAGTCAGGTTGATGTTGCTCTAATTCCAGTAACTCTAGTGCTTGGTGTGCTAGTCCTTCTCGTTCCATCATCAGTGGCACTTCGTAGATACTCTTGGCATCTTGTGCTGTGATTACTGATTCGATGGGTACATCACAGAATTCTGATATTTTGTCTTTGAGTCCTTGTGGTAGCGGGCGATCGCATCGGCATACTAAAATATTTGGTTGAATCCCAATTGAACGCAGTTCTTTAACTGAATGCTGCGTTGGCTTGGTTTTCATCTCCCCGGCAGAAGGAATCCAAGGTAATAACGTTACGTGCATATACAGCACATTCCGCCGTCCCACATCTTTACGAAACTGTCGGATAGCTTCTAAAAACGGCAGCGATTCAATATCCCCGACTGTCCCACCAATTTCTGTAATTACCACGTCAGGGTTAGTATTTTTCGCTACCCGTTGAATACGCTCTTTAATTTCAGTGGTAATGTGGGGAATTACCTGTACTGTCCCACCTTTATAGTCACCTCGGCGTTCTTTATTGATTACCGCTTGGTAAATTGAGCCAGTAGTAACACTATTGAGGCGCGACATGGATGTATCGGTGAAGCGCTCATAGTGTCCCAAGTCTAGGTCGGTTTCAGCACCATCTTCTGTAACAAATACTTCCCCATGCTGAAAAGGACTCATCGTCCCTGGATCGACGTTAATATAAGGGTCGAGCTTGAGAATTGAAACGGAATAATTGCGCGATTTCAGCAACCGCCCCAAGCTGGCTGCGACAATACCCTTACCGATGCTGGAAACAACGCCGCCAGTGACAAATACAAACTTAGTCATACAATATTTAAAAGTAGAACTTTCTACTAACCCCCCGTTAATTGTGGCACAATCTTCGCTACTAAGATGATGTCGTGTGTAGCCATTTTATGTTAAGCATTGAGATTCTAGCCGCCAACGGTCAGCCAGATGTCAATAGCGTTGAATGATTAAAAGCTTTTTACTTAAGAGCTAAGAGCTAAAAATAGCTAATGGATAAATGCTTACTTTTTTATCATCACTCAAATCTTATATTTGGGCAAACACTAGAGTTTTTTTGAACGCAGATGCAAGCAGATGGACGCAGATGTAAACCAAAGTTTGATGACTTTTACCGGAGATCTATTGAACTACAATATCCCTGATTTGTTTAAGGATTGAGGGCTCTGGAAATTTTGCTAGATAAAAAATATACTCTATCTAGTCTGAACGCTGTAATAATGAATGGTAAATGATTATTATTTTTCTAGAATTATTGCGATTGTTAAAGATATTAATTGCTATAGGTTTTAATGAGCTCTATAGATTGAGATGGAATATTGCTAAATTTCAAAAAAAAATCATGGTATCATTAGAAATTGAAAAATACTAACTAATGAAATATTGCTTAGTAAAAAAGCTAAAAAATAAGCATGAACTTATAGCTGGTATTCTTTAAATAAAGAAACTTTTTTAGCGGTTTTTTGCTCTAAGATATTTAAGTAACTGGGATTAAATATGAGAAATATCCTGGGATTGGCTGTTTTAGGGTCTGTAATTACGTTTCCAGCTTTGGCACAACAGTCTCTTTACGTTTCCTATCCACCAACAACTTACAAAACGACATCTGACCGGATTTTTGTGATGGGGACAGCGCCCTCTAAAGGACAGGTGTTAGTAAATGGGACGGCGATCCCACGAAGTCCAGCAGGGCATTTTGCTCCTAGTTTTCCCTTGAAGCTGGGGGAAAATCAGTTTAAAGTGCGTTACCAAAGTAAAGAAATCAACCTCAAAGTGACACGCACTGCTACCCAAGTAGCAATACCCAAGGGAGTGGAGTTTGCGGAAGGTTCTCTGGAACCATCGGTGGATATTTCTAGGATGCCAGGGGAATTATTTTGCTTTGGCGCGATCGCACCAAATCAAGCAAATGTTTCTGTAACTATTGGTGGTCAAAGTATACCTTTATTTGTTCAAGAGCAGGTGGTAAATTTGCCTGCCAATTCTGCTGCTTTGGTTTCAGCGCAGCAAAATCAACCATCTGTGGTGTCTGGTGCTGGCCATTATTTGGGTTGCGCCGCCGCCGCCGCCGCCGCCGATTTGGGGAACCCCCAGTTCCAACTAGAAAAAAATGGTCAACAGGTTAGCCAGCAGGGGCCAGGAAAGGTACAAATTATTTCTCCTGCCAAGCTGGAGATTGCAGAAGTAATTGTCGATGGTGGTATTGCTCGTAGTGGGGCAAGTACAGATTTTGCTCGGTTGACACCACTACCTAAAGGTACGAGAGCATCAATTACTGGACGTGAAGGGGAATGGGTACGCCTAGACTATGGTGGTTGGATTAACAGTAAGGAAGTTAAGATTGTTCCTGGTTCAGTACCACCGAAGTCATTAATTCGCAGTATTAGTTCTCGTAAGGTTGCGGGTGCTACAGAAGTAGTGTTTCCCCTGCAAGTACCAGTACCAATGACTGTACAACAGGGCGATCGCAAATTAGTTCTTACCCTTTACAACACTACTTCCCAAACAGATATTATTCGCCTAGACGATGACCCAATAATTTCTCGCCTAGATTGGCAGCAAGTATCACCAGGGGTTGTGCAGTATACCTTTAACCTCAAATCTCTACAACAATGGGGCTATAAGCTGGCATATCGTGGCACAAGTTTGGTGCTATCTCTACGTCATCCGGCTAAGATTGCCAAACAAGCCTCAAAGCCTTTATCTGGAATCAAAATAGTACTTGATCCTGGGCATGGTGGTAAAGAATCTGGCGCAGCAGGGCCAACGGGTTATTTAGAAAAAGATGCCAATTTGTATGTGTCAAAACTGGTGGGATATCAATTAATGGCGCGTGGTGCGACAGTATATATGACACGGGAGACAGATAAGGAAGTGTCGTTACCAGAACGGGTAGCGATTATTGACAAAGTGCAACCTGCGATCGCTGTCTCTATTCACTACAATTCTTTACCGGATCAAGGCGATGCTTTAAAGACTCAAGGTTTTGGGGCTTTTTGGTATCATCCGCAAGCTCATAGTTTGGCAATGTTTGTACATAACTATATAGTGCAGAATGCCCGTCGTCCGTCTTATGGTGTATTTTGGGATAACCTGGCTTTAGCTCGTCCAGCAACAGCACCTTCAGTATTATTGGAATTAGGTTTTATGAGTAACCCACAGGAATTTGAATGGGTTGCAAATCCTCAGCAGCAACAGAAAATGGCAAAAGCGATCGCTGATGGTATTACTCAATGGTTTGTTGCGACTAAATAACAAAGCGAATTCTGGTTGGTAGAACGAAGTGAAACCCAACAAAATCTCGAAAATGTTGGGTTTCCTGCGTCAACCCAACCTACCCAGCTAACTGCTAATTGCTAATTGCTAATTGCTAACCGCTAATTGCTATAAATATTTTTGCAACAACAAATTTAACTTCTCTTTTGTTGCAGCCGGGACTTTATCTAGAGGGGTGAGAATTGCATATTTTAATGCTGAATGAGCATCTGAAGTAAAAGGATTTTCCTTGAGACGGCGTACTGTTTCTTGAATTACTTTTTGGGCATTTACTGCATTACGTTGTAAATTGCCAATAATCATATCTACAGTTACGCTGTCATGATCGGGATGCCAGCAATCGTAGTCAGTAACTAAAGCTAATGTAGCATAAGCAATTTCTGCTTCTCTAGCTAATTTTGCTTCTGGTAAATTTGTCATTCCAATTATGGTTGCGCCCCAACTACGGTAAAGATTTGATTCTGCTTTTGTAGAAAATGCAGGGCCTTCCATACAAATATAAGTACCTCCACGATGTAGGTTAACATTGGGTAGGTTGAGGTTTGCGATCGCATCCGCCAAAACGAGTGCTAACTGACCACAAACTGGATCGCCAAAAGCAATGTGAGCAACAATTCCTTCACCAAAAAAAGTAGAAATGCGGTTTTTTGTCCGATCAATAAATTGATTCGGTACTACCATATCTAATGGTTTAGCTTCTTCTTTCAAAGAACCGACAGCAGAAGCAGAAATTAAATACTTAACTCCTAGCTGCTTCATCGCATAAATATTAGCTCTAAAAGGCAATTCTGAAGGCATCAGATGATGGTTGCGACCATGACGCGCTAAGAAAGCAACTCGTGTACCTTGCAGTGTTCCTACTATTAAGGCATCAGAAGGCGATCCAAAAGGCGTGTCAACTTGCACCTCTTCCACATCTTTTAAAGCATCCATCTGATAAAGACCGCTACCACCGATGATCCCAATCTCAGCCTGAGTCATTGCTTCTACCTTTTTAGCTAAATGCCGAAACGCCTGAAAACGAATTCATTTTTGACCTCTCCCCAACCCCTCTCCTACAAGGAGAGGGGCTTTTGAATTCCCCCTTCCCGCACTTCGTGCCGCTACGCTAACGTAGGGAAGGGGGTTAGGTTTTTATTTCCTCACCAGGATCGAATAATAGTACATAGTATTAAAAAACATCACTGAATCAGGGATGTTTATGATGGAAATATTGCCTTTAATCAAAAAAATTATGAATCGCAAAGATTTAGCAAAGCATAAATTCAGCGATGATGGTGCTTATCCTTGCCCGGTGTGCCATCATGGTCAAATTTCAGCTATGCCATTAATGGAAGCATTAGCTTGTAACTTTTGCCGCCACATCTTTACGTTGGATGCAGTTACACAACATTTGACTATGGCAGATAGTTCATTAGCCTTAACTTGGCGCTGGAATGGTAGAGGATGGCGAAGTGTTTATCAAAATGATACTGCGATCGGTTGGGGTATAGTATTAGGTGCGTTAGCTTTTGTATTATTACCAACAACCTTAGTCGCCCTTAGCGCCTATATTTTCCCCGCTGAACCTCAGACTTTCTTATCTTGGCTACCGTTATTTTGGATTGGCTTAACCTTTGTATGCCATTTATTAATGGTAGTTAGTATTGCGATTGAGTCTTACCAATTTCCAGTTTTTGCTTATTTAAATGCCCTTAAACGTAATTTTTTGCGTAATTAAGGATAATAAATAAAATTTACGATTTTAGTACTTCGCTATACCCTAAAAAGGTTAGTAAAGCAAGCCTATTTAATCACTTTTAGGCATTGGTTTGATTAATTTGTTGCTTAATTCATGGCAGATTAATTATTTGTAGTATAAATTAATTTTTTTGCCCGAATTTTTGTTTAAGTTCTTCATAAATCTCTAGAGTGATAATTTCTTGCCCCGCTTCTTGTGCGTACTTCTCAATTTTTTTCCTAGCTGCGGGACGGACAAAGAAAGGAATTTCCTTTAAAGAAGCTTCTGCTTCAGGTGTCCAAGCTAATTTATTGGCATCAGCCATAAGATATTTAAACGGTTAAATACTACTCAAAAATGAATTTTAACAGATTAGCGACCCTAGTATTGAAAGATTGATAGATCAATCAGCCTCAATGAAAAAATTTTGCTTGTATTTAATTACAAGATTTATCCCCCTTACCGTTGTGGAGAGTGGTTGGGGGGTGGGGTTAACCAAAAGCGAAATTATTTAAAAATTTTCCTTACCATTTTTTATATGGTAGGAATTTTCCTGACATAATTAGTTTAACGCGGTCGCCCTTTGGATCTTCCTCTTTTTCCACATCCAAAGTAAAATCAATTGCGCTCATAATACCATCACCAAACTTTTCATGGATAATTGCCTTTAAAGGCATTCCATAAACTTGCATGATTTCATAAAAACGATAAATTAACGGATCAGTTGGTACAATAGGGCCTAAACCTTTAACTGAAGATTCAGTTAATTCTGTGGCAATCTCCTCATTTAGCCCTAATGCAGATACTAATTTTTTTGCTTCTTCTTCTGACGCGCTAGCTTGACGATAAAATACGGCTGCAATCCAAACTTCATCACGTCCAATAACTTTCTCTAAATCAGCAAAGCTGACATTTTTTGCTTTTTTCGTTGCTAAAAGTTTTTGGGTAATTGCTGGAATTTCCATTATCAGTTTCTTGATTAAACTACTGAATGCCTATACATCCAGTTGGGACAAAATAAATATATTATTTTATAATTATAAAAACTGTAGGAACGCATACAGCAGGTGCATCCCTAATTGATTAAACCTTTTGCATAATTCAAATTTTGGATAATTAACCACAGATATCCACAGATAAACACAGATGGACACAGATGGTTTAATAGATTTTTGCTGATTAGTCTATTTATTAAACATCGACACAAACTTAAAGGTGCGTTACCTAAAACCCTTGTAGAGACGCGTGCGCGCAGCGCATAATTTCGCGTCTCTACATTCATTCCCTTAAACAAGGAAATCCTAACGGTCTACTGACCCCATAATGATGTCGATACTGCCCAAAATTGTCACAATATCCGCAACCTTGAAACCTTTGAGAATATGAGGCAAAATTTGCAGATTAACGAAATCAGCAGTACGAATCTTCCAGCGCCAAGGGAAGACGTTATCATCCCCAACTATATAAATTCCTAACTCGCCTTTGCCACTTTCTACACGGACGTAGTGTTCACCTTTGGGAATTTTAAAGGTAGGAGCAATTTTCTTACCTATGTATTGGTAGTCAAAGCCATTCCACTCAGATTTTGCGCCTTCCATCATCCGCTTGGCTTCTAAGTTTTCATAGGGGCCGCCTGGAAGTGCTTTTAAGGCTTGACGCAGAATTTTTACAGATTCGCGCATTTCACGAATCCGCACTAGGTAACGGGCGAAGCAATCGCCGCCAGTTTCCCACTGTACGTCCCAGTCAAAATCGTCGTAGCATTCGTAGTGGTCAACTTTGCGTAAATCCCACTTCACCCCAGAAGCGCGTAATGTTGGGCCAGAAAGACCCCAGTTAATCGCTTCTTCACGCCCGATAGTACCAACGCCTTCTACGCGACGGCGGAAAATTGGGTTGTTGGTGATTAAGCGTTCATACTCATCAACTTTAGGGTCGAAGTAGTCACAGAAGTCTACACACTTATCTACCCAGCCATAAGGTAAATCAACTGCTACACCACCGATACGGAAGTAGTTGTTATTTACCATTCGATAACCTGTGGCTGCTTCCCACAAATCGTAAATTAGTTCCCGTTCGCGGAAAATGTAGAAGAAGGGAGTTTGTGCGCCAACGTCAGCTAAAAATGGGCCAAGCCATAATAAATGGTTAGCGATGCGGTTCAACTCCAGCATGATTACACGAATGTAGCTGGCGCGTTTGGGAACTGGAATATCAGCTAGTTTTTCTGGTGCGTTGACTGTAATTGCTTCGTTGAACATTCCTTCTGCATAGTCCCAGCGACTAACGTAAGGAACGTACATAATATTGGTGCGGTTCTCGGCAATTTTTTCCATGCCTCGGTGCAGGTAGCCGATTACTGGTTCACAGTCCACCACATCTTCGCCATCAAGGGTGACAATTAGTCTTAATACCCCGTGCATAGAAGGATGGTGCGGCCCCATGTTCAGCACCATCGGCTCTGTTCTGGTTTCAATTTGTGCCATATTGATCAATTAACAATTAACAATTAACAATTATCAATGGATAAGCCGGAGTTTTTTCACATATCGGTATTAAGCCGAGAGTTAGTCGAGGGCTTGGCAATTCGTCCAGGGGGGCATTATTTAGATGCAACGGTGGGAGGTGGCGGACATAGCCGCTTGATTTTGGAGGCTGCACCGGATGTGGAAGTAACGGCTATTGATCGAGATGAAAGTGCGATCGCAGCCGCGAAAATTGTCTTAACTAATTTTAACTCACGGATCAATTTTATTCAAAGCAATTTTGCGGAATTTAATCCTAAAAATGTTACTTTTGATGGTATAATAGCAGACTTAGGCGTTAGCTCTGTACATCTAGATTTTCCTGAGCGTGGCTTTAGTTTTCGCCACGAAGCAGCATTAGATATGCGGATGGATAGACGAGAAGACATTACCGCCGCAGATATTATTAATCATTGGGATGAAAAGGAATTAGCAGATATTTTCTTTAAATATGGGGAAGAACGCCTTTCCAGAAGGATTGCGCGGAGAATTGTCGAAAATCGCCCTTTTAAGACAACTACAGAGTTAGCGGAAGCGATCGCATATTCTGTTCCTCGTCAATACCGTTATGGTAGAATTCATCCAGCTACTAGAGTTTTTCAAGCATTAAGAATAGTAGTTAATCAAGAGTTAACTTCACTGGAAAAGTTTGTAGCTCAAGCACCTAATTGGTTAAAACCTAGTGGCAGAATTGGAATTATTAGTTTTCATAGTCTAGAAGACAGAATTGTTAAGCATAGATTAAAAGAATCACCACTATTGCAAGTGTTGACTAAAAAGCCGATTATTCCTCAAGAAGATGAGCTTGAAAATAATCCTCGTTCTCGTTCAGCTAAACTTAGGTTAGCAGAACGCAAGATTTAAAGTTAAATTATACCAGCATTTTTATGTAGGGGCGGGTTGACAAATAAAATCAAATATTCTGTTTAAACCCGCCCTACACATAGCACTTGACATCAACTAACTTATATAAGATGGGTATTAAGCAGGGTTTTAAATAAAATTTAAAAAGCTTATTTTTGAGTTTTTTTTGACCGCAGATGGAAGCAGATGAACGCAGATGGAAGCAGATGTTTATCTAGATTTAGTCGCTATAGCCAGATTTTTGGGATGAAACATAAAATCTCCTCTCTCATCTCCCATCTCTCCTATCAACAAAGGGTCTTTACAACCCGCGATGATTGCTGCAAATTTAAGCTGTGTGGTAACTCTACACGAAATGTAGAACCTTCACCTAATTGGCTCTTTACTGTAATTTTTCCATTCATTAGATGTACTAAGGAATCTGTAATTGCTAACCCTAAACCAGTACCTCCTGGCGTGCGGGTATTTGTTTGATTTGCTTGGCGAAATTCTTTAAAAATATGTTGTATTTCACTATCACTGATGCCAATTCCGGTATCTTTAACAATAATTTCTAATTTATCTCCATCAAAATCCCGCACTTCAACGGATACACCGCCAAATTCAGTAAACTTAATGGCATTTGATAATAAATTTACTACAATCTGACGCAAGCGATCGCTATCATTCACAACTTGGGGATTTTGTAAAGTAATATTTAAATTTAAGGACAAGTTTTTTTGTTCGGC
This sequence comes from Oculatellaceae cyanobacterium, assembly GCA_036702875.1. Taxonomy (GTDB): domain Bacteria; phylum Cyanobacteriota; class Cyanobacteriia; order Cyanobacteriales; family PCC-9333; genus Crinalium. The sequence continues at coordinate 10,706 of DATNQB010000082.1, forward strand.
AGCACGTCTAAAATCGTTAACAATATTTGTTATTAACTGCTCAATACTAAAGACTTCTAACTTAAATTCTAAACGGCCTGCTTGCAGACGAGAAAAGTCGAGAATATCGTTAATTACTGTTAATAGTTGTTTACCATTATTTAATATCCGCTCAATCATATTGATATGCTGCGGCATTAATTTACTATCAAATTGTCGCAACATCACTTGCGAAAATCCCAGAATTGCATTTAGTGGGGTGCGTAGTTCGTGGGATATAATTCCTAAAAATTGAGATTTTAGACGAGATTCTTCTAACAGTTGCAAATTCTGAATTTCCATCAGCCGCTTTTGCTCTTCTGCGTGTTTGCGGACAGTAATATCACGCACCAGCCAGCGCATACCAACCAAACCACCATCTTGATTGTGCATAGCAGCTACGGTGATAGCAGCATCAAAGGGTAAACCATTTCTTGCTTGCATCACCAATTCCCACTCCTGCACCCGCTCTTTTTGTTGCAGCCTTAGCAGTTCGTTAACAAAATTCTGACGTTCTTGCTCGACTACAAAAGTAATTAAGGGTTTATTCAGCAGGTATTTCTGGGGCAGGTTAAACAGTTTCGCCGCCGCACGGTTAGCTTCAGTGATTACGCCTTGAGAATTTGTGAGTAAATAGCAATCAGGGGCAAACTCAAATAAATCTTGGTAGCGTTGACGTTCAACTTCTAGCTGATGACGAGTAGTTAATAACTCTTGATTCTGATGACGCAGTTCTTCTTCGGCTACTTGCAGTTCTTCTAAAGCAGTACGCAATTCTTCCACAGCAACGGGTAGCAAATCGGGTGCTTGAAACTGCCCTCGCTGGGCTTCTTCGTACACTAAAGATGCGCGGTCGCGCACTACCTCAATTTGATTGACAAACTCATCTCCATTCACTGCCACCGCCCCTTACTGCTGACCATTTGAAGATTAACTCTTGTTTAGGTATAAAACCTCTATCTTTCGTGCAAGTCTGTGGGAAACTATGCAAATCTAGCCTTAGATACTATTACATCACTGTCCAAATTGGCAACTGCAAGCTAGATTATTTCCTCCATTAAAATAATAACTCCCTGAAATGTTGAGTGCAGATACTTAATTGCGGTCAGGCTAACTTTACATTCTATTGATTTGCCACGACGATTTGTAGCCTTTAATACTAACTCTTGATTCGTCCCACCTGGGGATAAGCATAGTTTAATCGGTTGTCTAAGTTGCTCTAATGGCAAACCGATATCCAGATTCAGCAAGTGTTTACCTTGAACTTCATCTAACCGTAGCCCCCACATATCTGTAGCTTTAGAATTCCAAATATGAATGCACAACTCATCATCTAACACTATTACCCCAATGCGTAATGTAGTTAAGATTGATTCCAAAAATAAGTTTACTTGGTTGAGTTCAGAACTACGTTGCAGTAATTCTTGATTCAGTGTTTGCAGTTCTTCATTAGTAGACTGAAGTTCCTCGTTAGTAGTTTCTAATTCTTCGTTGGTAGATTGTAGTTCCTCATTAGTAGTTTCTAATTCTTCATTAGCCGATTGCAGTTCCTCGTTGGTAGTTTCTAATTCTTCGTTAGCAGATTGCAGTTCCTCATAAGCAGCTTCTAACTCTTGGTTGGAATGTTCTAGCTCATCTTGCAATTTTTGATAGCTAGTTACATCAGTAAAAATTATTTTTGTTCCTAAAAGAGTTTGGTTTTCTAGGAGAGGAATGATTTCTATATCAAAATATTTAATTTCACCACTAGCCGTTGTCCATTTTATTTCTGAGAGAGTAATTGGGCGCTGTTCAACGGCAACTTGATCAATCTGAGAGCGCAATTCCACAGGTCGATAAGAAATTTCCAAGTCTTGAAAAGGGCGACCTATATCCCAAGAATTCAAGCCAAATAAGTTGTAAGCATTCTCGTTAGCTAAAAACAAGCAACCTTTAATGTCCACGACTACCTGTGCTATGGTATCGGCTTTGAAGGCTGCCTCATATAAAAGTTTTCCATCACCCATTTCAGTTTGTGTTGGCTCCTGGGTAATTTTAGGAGTAGAGAATAAACGGTTTGTCTGAGCAGATGTTTTTGAAGTTTTAATATATATACGTCGTTTTAAATCTATAGGAGTGAACAAATTACTGCGGGTAAATAAAGTTTCGGCTTTACCTAAAAACAGAAAACTATCATCATTGAGAGCGAAGTGAAAACGGTCTAGCAGCCTACTTTGTCCCTCAACGTTGAAATACATTAAACTGTTGCGACATACTAATAAGTCAACTTTAGCAATAGGTGCATCTTGCATCAAATTGTGGCGACCAAAAATTAGGCAACGACGCAACTCTTTATTAAAGGTAAAGCGGTTAGCATTACAGTCAAAGTATTTTGTTAGTAAATGATCCGGAATATCTTTAACTTCTTTGAGAGAGTAACTACCTTGACGCGCTTGGCTAAGAGCTTCCTCATCTACATCTGTCGCAAAAATTTTTACCCGCTCCCGAAACAGCTTTTGACCAACAATTTCAGCCAGTACCATTGCCAAGGTGTAGGCTTCTTGTCCAGAAGCGCATCCAGCACTCCAGATACGGATGGATTTGTCGGGATTTTTGTCAAGAATTACAGGGATGATATCACTGGCAAGGTAGTCCCAAGAAGCGCGATCGCGGAAAAAGCAAGTAACATTGATTAAAATTGTATTAAATAAATAATTAAATTCTGTTGGTTGTACTGCTAGGTAGTCTATATACTCACTATAGTTATCAATATTAACTTCCTTCATCCGTAAGCGAATGCGACGGATAAGGCTGGGGCTTTTATAATTAGTGAAATCAAAGCCGCGGTTATTTTTAATATAATCTAATAAAGCTAGAAATTCAGGGGTAACATCCTGTTTAAAATTCATTTCACCCTTGGCGTTAAGCTGTTGTGTTTCTAAATTTGATGTTTTAGGGAGAGAGGGGAGGCTGACAGGTGTAAATTTTTTACATTTCCCTTTTTTGGCAGAGGAGCAGAGGAAGCAGGGGAGCAGAGGAGAGAGGGGAAGAGGGTTTGATAAATTTTCTCTAAATTATAAACTGTAGAATTTAAATGCGCGTTAGCTGATTAATCAGATTTTTAATTAATTTAGTTATAACAAATTAAATTATCTCTAATTGTCCATTTCCATGTCGATGATTTAACACTTTTGATTTAGAGTCATTTAATAAAGCTTCTCGGATGACGTTAGCACGCTTTTGAGCATCTTGTGACTGCTCATCAAAACGTTCTGCTGACTTAGTATGTTGGCGATCGCGTGCTTTTTCTGCTAACCTAGTGGCTAAAGCTGAACTCTCCTCCAAGGCTCGTAGTGCCACCCACAAAGCTTCTTCTAAAGCATCAGACTGTTCAGCTAAAAGTGTTCCCGATGAATAAGCATGACCAGTACGACACCTAAACCTGAGCAAATTTCCTTCCTGAAATTCCCACAAACTACCACCACAGCCGGGACAGGCAAAACCTGAAGGATTACCTGGTCGATCGTGTTTGTGAACAGCGTTAATCTCTAATTCAGACATATCAGTTTCTATTTCCATTTCATCAGGCATCGGCTGCTCTTCCTTTGTTACTGGCTGATTCACCAACTCGGTTAAAAGTGATGGAATTCCCGATAAGGGCATAATATAATCCACATCGACGTTCTCAACCGCGCTGGTAGGCATTCCTGAAAACATCGCTTCCTTGGGGTTCTGCACCACAGCAATACCACCCCGCATTTTTACCGCCATCAAACCTGCTGTGCCATCATCAAGTGAGCCTGATAAAATCACACCAATTACGTTTGCACCGTATACTCTCGCTGCTGTCCTAAATAAAGGATCTACCGCAGGTCGATGACCGTTTTCTTTAGGGCCACAAGCCAAGGTAATATAACCAGGTTTAATTAATAAGTGATAATTTGGTGGGGCTATATAGATTTGCCCTGGCTTAATTACTTGTCCGTCTTGAGGGTGAACAGCTTTGAGTTTGCCAGCACGGGTGAGGATTGTTGGTAAAACGCTAGTGCCATGTGGTGGAATATGAAGCACAACAAAAATTGCTGCTGGTAAGTCTGGCGGCAATTGCTTCACCAAGCTGATCAGTGCTTCCACTCCACCTGCTGAAGCTCCAATAACAATTATTTTGTAGTCAGACATTTTTCAATTAACAATTAACAATTAACAATTAACAATTAACAATTAACAATTAACAATTAACAATTAACAATTAACAATTAACAATTAACAATTAACAATTAACAATTAACAATTAACAATTAAGAGGCGTTGGGGCTGAAAATAACAAAAAATATTTCAAAACCCTGATGCGCGACTATAGTTCTATTAATTACAAACTGTAAAACCTAACATTCAAGTCAGTTTATTTTTATTATACTAAATACGATAATGTTTAACTATATCATAAGATATATTTTTAAAATATAGTTTAAAAATTAAGTTTAGTTAAATTTTTATTTCGCGAGGAAATTCTACTCTAAAAGTTGAGCCTTCACCTAAAGTAGATTCAACTGAAACTTTACCGTGCATTAATTGCACTAAAGAATCTGTAATTGCTAGTCCTAAACCTGTGCCGTAGTGCTTTTTTTTCAAACTTTGGTCTACTTGGCGAAATTCTTCAAAAATATGCTCTATGTTTTCTTTAGAAATACCTATTCCTGTATCTATAACTGTAATTGCTATATAATTTGATGGCAATTCTTCTACTTTTACTTCTACCATCCCAGTTTCAGTAAACTTGATGGCATTAGAAATTAAATTGACTAAAATCTGTCTGGTGCGATCGATATCGTTAATTACATAAGGGTTTTCCATATCTGCTTTGAATAGCATAGCTAAATGCTTTTCTTCCGCAAGCGATCGCAATTCTTGAGCAGTCGCCTTAACTAAATGCACTAAATGAAATTCTTCTAACTTTAATTCCATCCTACCTGCCTCCATTTTTGACAGATCAAGAATGTCGTTAATAATAGTTAATAAGTGCTTACCATTGTTAAGAATACGCCCCATCATGTCATTTTGTAGCGGTGTTAACTGACTATTCCTTTGGCGTAATAATAATTGTGAAAAACCAATAATTGCATTCATTGGTGTCCGCAATTCGTGGGACATAGTAGCGAGAAACTGAGATTTTAATCGCGCCGCTTCCATCAGTTGCAAATTTTGGAGTTGAATTTGCTGCCTTTGGGTTTCTAACTCTTGGTTTTGTTGAGCTAAGATTTCATTTTGTATTTCTAAACGCTCTTCTCTTTCTTCTAAAGTATTAATTTGTCTAGCATTATCAATAGCGATCGCAGCTTGTTCACCCACCGCTACTAATAAATGCTTATCTTGCTCCTCAAAAGCAGCAACATCTTCCCAATTACCAACCGCCAAAACTCCTAACCTACCAGCTTGCACAGACTCAATAGCAACAGCATAAAGCGAAGCTGGTAACTCACTAGCATCATGCTCATGATTATTACGCTGAATTAACTGAGACTCCCCCGTAGCAAACACATGACTTAATAACCCCTGATCTGGAGAAAAAGCATCTTCCAAGCGTAATCTCTCAGTACCAACTCCTGCCGTAACACTTAATACCAGTCGGTTACATTGGGAATTGTGCAGGATAATAAAGCAAAAGTCAGCACCAATAATTGCATCACAAACAGCCCCAACCATTACTCGCAATAACCCAGGTAAATCAGTGAGGCGCTGATTAAGTAAATTTGTAAGTTGCTGTAGCGTCCGCAACTGTTGCTGCTGTTCTCCTAAAATCAAAATTGCTTCCCGCAGATTATGGCTGGCATCTTGGGCTTCACGATACAGTCTGGCATTTTCAATTGCTAACGCCGCCCGCCGCGCCAAATCTTCGGCTAATTCTAAATCTGCTGGAGTAAAACGTCGCCTTGATTCTGCTAGAACAAATAAAATTGATCCTAAAGTTTTATCCCAAACACCCAAAGGTACACAAATATAAGATTTTAACTTTAATGCTTGTAAAAGTTTTAAATGCTTACTATCGTGAGCAAATTCAGCTAATTTATTTTCCGTAATCTCAAAACCTGCATCTGATTCACCTGTGCGAATCACTTTGGCATATCCATAATTATCATCTAAATTAGCTGGATAATTACGCTGTAACTCCCAAACTAATTCTTCTTTGTGCGGATTAACATGAGATACTGCAATTCTGCGGTAAGAATTATCTGGATCAACTACATCAATTGCACACCAATCTGCCAGACGAGGTACTGCTAATTTTGCTAAATTTTCTAAAGTTGTTTGGTAATCTAAAGAAGCAGAAAGTAAAACACTTGCTTCAGCTAAAAAACGTTGAGATTCTTCTGCTCGTTTCCTCTCAGTGATATCATTAATTACACCCGACATCCGCACAGGTTTACCTGTATGATCCCGTTGCGCTTTACCACGAGCAAAGCAATAGCGATATTCTCCAGAGCTATGTAAAAGCCGAACTTCAATATTATAGTCAGTTTGATGCTCAAAATGAGCATTAAGCGCATCGTTGACTCGTTGCCGATCGTCTGGATGCAAAAGTTCAAAAAATACTTCGTAAGAAATTGCTATTTCTGTAGGAGATAAACCAGTAATTTCAAATAAGCGGTCATTCCAATAAAGTTGGTTTTTAACAATATCCCAATCCCAAATTCCGTCCCTAGAACCTTCTAATACTAAACGATAGCGTTCTTCACTTTCCCGCAGACGTTGAGTAGCTAATTCAGCTTGCATTTCAGCGCGATAAACTCGTACAGCATTGCTGAGACTGCGGTAAAGACTTTCTGGTGAAATTTTTCCTTTGGAAAGATAATCAGAAGCGCCAGCTTTCATCAACTCAACGGCGATTTGCTCGTCTCCTTGCCCTGTTAATACTACTAATGGCACTTTTAAACTAGCAGCGCGGACATTTTGAACTAAACGTAGGGCATCGCCATCAGGTAAGCGATAATCAAGGAATACGCAGTCAAAGCTTTGTTCTTTTAAAGTAGCGATCGCAGTTTGACAGCTTTCTACTTCCAATATTTGCATTTTTACGCCCGCCTTTTTTAAAGCCCGACGCACTGCCATTCGGTCTATTTCATCATCTTCCACCACCAATATATTGAGAATGTCTTCCATAACTATTTTAAATTTTGGATAACGCTACGCGCCAAAGCAACAATTTTAAGTTTGATTGATAATTCACAATCTTCAATTCTTGCTACGGCATTTCACTGAGAGTCCAATATTTATTCAATGTCGCTACTGCCTCTACAAATTTGCTAAAAGTTACGGGTTTAACAATATATCCAGCTACATTCATGTTGTAGGCTTCTACTTTATCTTTATCTTCATTGGAAGTTGTCAAAACAATTACTGGAATAGCTTTGATGGCAGGATCTTTGCGTAATTCATGCAAAAACTCAATTCCTCCCATTTTGGGCATATTTAAATCCAGTAATATTAGTCTTCTTTGTGGAGGCACAACTGAAGGATTACCATTGCCTCGTAACATGGCTAACGCCTCTATTCCATTGGTAGCTACATAGAGATTATTTGTGATGTTATTTTTCTTAAACGCCCGTTGGACGGTCATCACATCAATTTCATCATCATCAACCAGTAGTAAGTTAGTCATCTTATCTTCCATCATTCAGATTTAATGTCAGCGAATTTTTACACATCTGCCACCATAATCTTTAATTTTCTATCAGTTTGGTGATAGTCTTTGCTGGCATTAGCGATTAAATTAATAAAACTTTGTTTTAAAGCTAAGATTTTACTACTTAAGGTAGGCGATCCGATATATTCCCTATTGGTGAATACTTGAGATGCTGCCAGCCAGCAGATGATGTTTATTAAGGAATTTTTCATCATTTCTACCTGATTTTTGAGACGACCTACACTGCAATTTTGCGACAAAGTATGTCTTTCTACTTCTATCTAATGACTGGCGTTGAGTATTAATACTAAAATCTGGCACTATTGTTGGTTTTATGGGGAGAGGAGGAAGAAGGAAGGAGGGAGGAGAGACGGGAACAGGGTTATAGGGTTTGACATCATGTCCGCTCTCATTAACTGTAATAAAAACCGATTAACTTGTAGGGGCGGGTTAAACCCAGATATTGAGCAGTAGCAAGTTTTATCTGTCAAGCCGCCCCTACGCATATTATGGTTAATCGACCGAACTTGATATGATAACTTTTCTCTCAATTAAAAATGTACAAATTCAATGCGCGTTAGCTTATAAATCAAAAAATCAGCACTCTATAGTAGCGTTATATTTCATCACCGGAAAGTGAGTTATACCTAATACGCAATCTACTGAGTTTTGAATGCTTACCCAATCACCAATCACCAATTTCACTTATGCCAGGTAAAACTAAATGTTGCTCCCTGACCTTCTGCTGATTCTAGACTAATACTACCTCCTTGATTTTCAATTATTTTTTTAACCAAAGCTAAACCAACGCCAGTATTTTCTACCTTATCCCGTGCTTGTAAAGTTTGAAAAATTACAAATATTTTCTCATGGAATTGAGGCGCAATTCCAACACCATCATCGGATACTACAAATTTATAAAATTTACCTTGATCTTGGACAGAGATTTTCACCCGTCCATCTTCACGATCGTGGTGTTTAATAGCATTAGTGATGAGATTAGTAAAAACTTGTTGCAAAGGTAGTAGTTCTGTGACGATGGTGGGCATATTTGGTTCCACCTCTACTGTAAATTGTGGTGGTGGTGCGATCGCCTCAATTATTTCTGCTAGTAAATCATTGATATTTACCCGTTGATTTTTGTTCTTAACCCGCCCGATCCGAGAGTATTCCAACAGCGCATTAATCAACTTTTCCATGCGATGAACGCGCCCGCGCAAAAGCTGCATTTGGTGTCTAGTTTCATCAGTGAGAACATCTTCGAGATCTTCTTCTATCCAGGTAGACAAATTATCGATCGCTCTTAGCGGTGCTTTCAAATCATGTGAAGTTACATAAGCAAATTGATCGAGTTCTTCGTTACGCTTCTCTAAAATAGCGTTAGTTTTTGCCAAAACTGCCGCCATTTTTGCTAACTCATCTGCCCGTGTTTTAATCGCTGCTAACGCTTGCTCTTTTTCTGCTTCTGCTTGCTTTTGTTGAGTAATATCAACCATCAAACCGCGCATTTTTTGCACTTTTCCATCTGCATCTCGCACAATATAAGCGCGATCGCGTAACCACACAACTCGCCCATCCGCAGCAATACAGCGATAGTCAAATTCATGATCTCGACCAGCAATTGTTTCCTCACTGCAAAAATTTGTCACCCGTTCTCGATCTTCAGGATGAATCAAACTTGCCCAAAAATTAAGTTGTGTTAACCAACTTTCAACTGGATAACCAAGAATATTTTCTGCACTCTGACTAATAAAGGAAAACTTGAGCGTAACCGGATCGCACTCCCAAACAATTGCATCAACTAACCCATTAACTAAATCTTGATAGCGTTGTTGTGCCGCTTCTGCTTCACTACGCGCTTGCTGTTCCAATACTAATAATTCATCTTTCTTGATATTCGCTGCTGCTAACTGAGTCGTGCGTTCAGTTACTCGTTTTTCTAGTTCAGCATTAAAAGTGCGAATTTCTAACTCAGCTTGTTTGAGTTCAGTAATATCTCTACTAACAATCAAGGCATATTCTGTCTCACCTGCGTGATTTAATTCTGGAACAACACGGGATTGATAAGTACGCAGCCCTAAGAGTGTAAAACTCTCAAATTCTACTTCTCGCTCTTCTTTTGTTTCAAATACTTGATGTAAAGTTGTTTCCCAAATTTCACATAAATCTGGTGGTGAACCTAATTCTCTAAAAGTTTTACCAATAAAACTTGCTGCTGGTATACCCGTTGTGCGTTCCACTTCCGCATTCACATAGACATAGCGGAGATCGCGATCGCAACGCAGAACTACATCAGGTGTATTATCTAAAAGTGTTTTAAATTCCTGTTCGCGCTGCCGTAGCGTCTCTTCCATCTGCTTAGAAGTTGTGATGTCACGCGCCACTGCATACACTAAATTTTCTTCTACTACTGGAAATGCCGTCCAAGATAGCCACTTAAATGAGCCATCTTTACAGATATAACGATTTTGGAAGTAAAAAGTCGGTTTACCTGTTGCCAAACTCTCCAAGTCAGCCAGGGTTGCAGCTAGATCTTCAGGATGCACAAAATTGACCCAAGGTTGGCTTAATAGTTCTTCCTTGGTATATCCCAGAATTGTTTCAAACGCTGGATTTATACGTTGGAAATAGCCATCAAGTCTAGCAGTACAAAGTAAATCAATTGAAAGGTTAAAAAAGCGATCGCGTTCTGCTTCTATTTGTTTGCGTTCAGTTACATCGCTAATCGCCGCTACTACCCCCACCATTTCTGCTGTCGCATTCCGCAACGGTGCAGCACTCACCGATAAAATTGTACGGCTACCATCTTGGCGTTCAATCGCGTGTTCCACACCATGAACAGCTTGATGGGTACGCATTACCCGCGCAAAAGGTAAATCGCGATCGGGGAATGGTTTACCATCTATTGTTGTAATCTTCCAAGCAGGATCGTTATAAACTCGTTCACTAATTTCACTGCGTTTCAAACCTAAAATCTTCTCAGCAGCCGGATTAGCTGAAGTAATTTCACCTGTCAAATTAACAGTAACAATTCCATTAGGGATAGTTTCCAAAATCCCCGTCAAACGCTCCTGATTTTCTCGTAGTGCTGACTCTGCCTCCACACGATTAGTAATATCTTGAGCAAGAGAAGCAACACCAATCACGTTACCATCATTATCTATTAACGGGGTGTTGTACCATTCACAAATAATCTTTCTGCCATCTTTGGTAATATTCTCATTCGTGCTGCGTGTACCACCTTGCAGAGCTATTAAATTGTTCCATATTTGGGAAACATCATTTTTAAATTTTTCAGGAATAATTAATTCAGTAGCAGGGCGACCTAATGCTTCCTGTTTGCTATAACCAAAAATTGTTTCTGCACTCTTGTTCCAATCTGTAACTTGAAAATTCAGGTTCCACTCAATTACTGCTAACGGGGTTTGCTGTACGTGCAACAACAGCTTTTGTTCAGATTGTCTTAGTGCTGCTTCTGCTTGCTTGCGTGCCGTAATATCCCGCATTGCCACAACTGCACCCAGTTTTTCTCCAGCAGCATTGAAAATGGCATTACCACTAGAAAGTACTGTGCGGACTGTACCATTTTTGGAGCGAATTTTTATTTCCGCATTCCGCACATTTTCCCCATTCAAAGCGCGAAACAAAGGAACATCGGCTGCCTGCATCAAAGTCCCGTCAGGGTGATATAAATCATAGTATTCTGCCCACTGTTCGGCAGGAATTGCTTTTTGGGGTAAACCATGAAATTCTTGAGTTGCAGGGTTAAACAACCTAAGTACACCATTAGCATCACAGGCAACAATGCCATCAGATAAGTTAGTCAGTAGTGCTGTAATAAATTCTGGCTGTTGTGCTATATCTGGCGACGTTAGTTTGGCTTGGTCTTCAGCCAGCAAAAAATTATCTCCCCACTCAGCCGCCTCAGCCTCCTGTACCCCCTCTGCTACCGCATAAGTTCCCACCCACTCCACTACACCACCTGCAACTACTGGAGTTGCTTGTGCTTTAAACCAGTGATAAGTTCCTGTTGCGCCTAATAAGCGTAAATTAGATGAATAGCTTTGCGGATCTGTAGTTGTTTGCTCAGTAGCACAGAGAACGCGATCGCGATCTTCTGGATGAACCGCCTCTAAAAAACCCCAAGCTAATGATTCAGCAATCCCTAACCCGCTATACTCATACCAACGAGGGCTAAAATCGATCATTGAACCATCAGCATTTGCAATCCATGCTATTTGTGGCATTGTTGCCATTAATTGACGATGACGGGCTTGGCTAATTGCTAAACAACGCTTAAGCTGATCTATTTGCTGGTGTAGCCCGTGAATTTCACCCGCGTCAACTCTAGAGGGGTCGTGGTTGAAAAATGTACTCATCTGATCAACTTCAACTGGATTATGCCAACTTTACATGGCAGCAGAAGAAAGCAAAGCAAGCTTTGCAACTTACCAATGGTACAATCACACTAGCTATATCAATAGTGCGATCGCTCTTTGTGTATATCGCTTTAAGATTAATTGCTGGAAATAAAAAACCGTAATTAATCTGCGATCGTCCAAGGGCAATAAGAGCGGTTTTTGGATGATAAGTTGATGCTAATAGCAAGCTTAAGCAAAATGTATCTCTTTTACCTTATCCAGTAAGCCCACACTAACTCAACTGCCGATGGGTGTACTTGATTTAACTAATTGCCAAAAGCTTATACACTCTATTTTAAAAGTATTTGAATCGTAGAGCGTGGAACATTGACTATGAGTACAATTCGGGTAGCCCTAATCGAAGACCACGACTTGACGCGAGTTGGCATCAGGACAGCTTTGCAACAGCGTGGCGAGATTGAATTTGTTGGCGAAGCTGCCAATGGTTCAGAAGGTCTAAAATTGCTGGAAACCTCTAAACCTGACGTTGCCATTGTTGATATTGGCTTGCCAGATATAGATGGGATTGAATTAACTCGGCAATTTAAAAAATTCAAAGAAAGTAACGAAGATACGCCAACAAAAATTCTGGTGTTGACATTACAAGACAACGAAGATGCCGTTCTAGCTGCCTTTGCTGCTGGGGCAGACTCTTACTGCATGAAGAATATCAGCTTTGATAACTTGCTAGAAGCACTGCAAGTAACAAACGAAGGCAACGCTTGGATTGATCCAGCAATAGCTCGAATTGTCCTCAAGCAGACAAAAAGTAACCAGCAAGCAGTCGAACCAGCAGCATTGAATAAAACAGTTACGATTAATGCTTCTGAGCCAGAATACAGTCAGTTAATTGAAGCTTATCCTCTCACCGAAAGGGAATTAGAAGTTTTACAACTGATTGTTGAAGGTTGCAGCAATGCCACAATTGCTGAGAAGTTATTCATCACAGTCGGAACTGTCAAAACTCATGTCCGCAACATTCTAAACAAGCTCTGTGCTGATGACCGTACTCAAGCTGCTGTACGTGCCTTAAGATCTGGCTTAGTTGGATAAATTATTTGGGAATGCCTTAAATCAGGGCATTTTCAACTTTGATGGACTGACACCAAGTTAACAATGAGTGCGTCGCTATAGCAGCAAGGGCTTGTAAAGTCAAGCCCTGTATTATATTAATATATCTAATAAATTACATAAACTATTAGTTCTCTCGTCTTCGTAGTGGTTATAGGTCGGTAATTGATAATTGATAATTGTTAATTGTTCATTGTTCAGGGTTTTTGAGCAATTTAGAACTGGAGCGATCGCATGAGTCAGGTAGATCAAAACAAACTCAAGTTAATGGTAGTTGATGACGAGTCTGACAACTTGGATTTGCTATACCGAACCTTTAGGCGTGATTTTCGCGTTTATAAAGCCGATAGTGGTTTGAGTGCTTTGCAAGTGCTGGAAACTGAAGGGGAAATGGCTGTGATTATTTCCGACCAGCGTATGCCCCACATGAACGGCACAGAATTTTTGGGTAAGACAGTTGAGCAATTTCCAGAGACAATTCGGATTTTGTTAACTGGTTATACCGATGTTGACGACTTGGTAGATGCCATCAACTCAGGCAAGGTATTTAAATACATTACTAAGCCTTGGAATCCAGATAAATTAAAAGGCATTGTCCAACAAGCAGCAGAAACCTACAAAATATTAAAGCGCAGGACAGATGAACTGCGACGTGCGCTCCAAAGGGAATCCTTATTTAATGCTGTCACAACTGCGATTCGGGAGTCATTAGACTATCGCAGTATGCTGCAAACAATTGTCAATACAATTGGTCAAACCTTTAAAGCAACAGGTTGTATCCTTAGACCAGTAGAAAGCGATCGCATCACCCCAGAAGCTTTTTCTTTTTATGCACCAGAAGCGACAGGTACTGAACTACCTTCCCAGGCAGAAGTCCAGATGCAAGACGTATTGGGAAAAACCCAGACACTAATTATTCAAATTGAGGACAACGACAACCAATATACTCAGCTAATCGTCCCCCTAATTTATCAGCAGCAATTACTGGCAGTTTTGTTTATTTATCAGTACGTTAACTCTCCTCCCTGGTCGCCAGAAGACGTACAACTAATAGAAGGTGTCACAGAGCAAGCTGCCCTAGCTATATCCCAAGCAAAACTCTATCAGCGTACTCAAGAGCAAGCCGAGCAAATGTTAGCTGAATTAGCAGTTGCTCGTCAAATCCAAAATAACCTGCTACGTCAAAGTTGGCCAGAAGTTGAAGGATTACGGGTGCAAGCTTGCTGTTACGCTGCTAGAGAAGTTGGCGGTGATTTCTTTGAAGTTTATTTCCATCCCCAAGGCGATATTTGGTTAGCCGTAGGCGATGTATCTGGTAAAGGAGTACCAGCAGCATTATTTATGGCAAGTGCCATTTCTGTCTTACGGCGAGAACTAGCTCAAGAAACATCTCCAGAGCCAGATACAGTGATGCAAAATCTCAACGCCATCATGTCTGAAGATTTAGTCAGCAACAACTGCTTTATTACAATGGTGCTGGCTCGTTATACGCCCAGCACACACGAATTAGCTTATGCTAATGCTGGTCACATTTACCCCCTGATTTGGTCTCACGAAACAGTAGTTCAACAAAAGGATTCTTCACAATGTGTTCAAGTTGAACCCAATTTTCTGAAGGTGCGAAGTATTCCCTTGGGAATTTTACCTGTATGGAAACGGGCTGTCGGAAATATAACATTAAAATCTGGTGAAATTTTTCTATTAACCAGCGATGGTATTACCGAAGCCACAATTACTGAGCCGATAACATTGGCAGCAGGGGAGCAGACTAGCACTGAACTAACTACTGGTTCAATGCTCAAACAAGAGGGGCTTTGGGAACTATTAATCCAAGAGCCAATAGCTTTTAATTTGAATAATTTATTAGCTAACCTACGAGAACATACCAATAACATTCAGGAAGACGACCAAACTATACTTTCTCTAGAGGTTTTTGAAGCAATATGAAAACTGAGTTACATATACCTAGCGATTTAAAGTTTTTATCAATTGTCGAACACTGGCTGCTAGGCAGTTTGGAAGCTGAACTAGGGGAATCTGTTGATTGGACACGCCAAGCAAATCGTTTAAGATTAGTTTTAGTAGAAGCATACTCAAATGTAGTGCGCCACGCCCATAAAAATCAACCGAATTTACCTGTATTAATTCGTTTAGAGTTAAAAGAGCGTGACCTTGCCTTAGAAATTTGGGATCATGGCAAAGGATTTGATCTTTCTACATATCTCCCACCAAATCCTAATGATAAACAGGAAAATGGCTATGGCTGGTTAATCATGAATCGGCTAATGGATCGAGTAGAATATCGCTTACAAGTAAATGGTCGCAACTGTCTCAAGCTAGAAGCAAACTTGCCAGAAGCACCAAAATCTTCTAACTCATAAAACAATTTATATGATTATGTTGATGATTTTTTAAGATAGATAACTATCTTTTAAGGCTGAGTAACTCTTGATGAGAAGCTAACAATTTAATAGTAGCGGAAATAATTTCTTGCTCTGAATTGAGGACAAATGACCAGGAAACATTCACCCCAAACCAGCGAGTTTGTACCTTGCCGCTAACTTTAATATCAATTAAGCCATCTTCTAAAGTTTCGGCAATGCCTTGGTAAGGATAGAGTGTCATTCCTTGGGCTTCTGCTTCTAAATAAGCTGCGATCGCATCTTGACCTACCTTGGGTTCCTCAAATGGCGGATACATTGTCCCAGTTTCGGCAAATAAAGCTGCTGTCGCTTGAAAATCACCCGCGTTTAACGTTTCAAAGTAACGCACCAATACTGGTTCTGTAATTCCTTCAATCTTCACTTCAACAACCGAGACAGATTCAGTAGTCAAGGGTAAGTCTTCAGCAAGTGTCATAAAATTATTTGTAAAATATTTATTTATTATTAAATAGAATTGCCAGTTAATACCTACTCTTCTAGAGAGATTTTGCCGAATATTTTGAAAAATTTTCGTAAAACTTATATATAGCAGTTAGCGGTTAGCTTTTAGCAGTTAGCTTTTTAATATTCTTGATATGTATAGGTTTTACTTCAATGGTCATAATTTGACCTTATTTTTCTACTCTAATCCCATAAGATAATATTTATAGTGAGTTAAAAAGGAGTTATGTATGCTTAACCAAGCTATCTCAACACCCAAGACTCTATACGTTTTGGGGGCGACCACGCCGCTAGAGCGGCTGGTCTATAAGGCTTATAGCTCTCAAGCCCCTTTGATAAAATGACTTTTTATTCGCAATAAGGTTGAGCATTTCCTCTACCCATAACTGACACTCATGAAAACCAACCAG
>DATNQB010000083.1 GCA_036702875.1 Oculatellaceae cyanobacterium
CGCCAACTTGGGTATGGAAGTAATGCACGAGCGCAATGCTCACAACTTCCCTCTAGATTTGGCTGCTGGTGTTGAGGCTCCTGTTGCTCTTACCGCTCCAGCTATCAATGGTTAATTTTTAGCCCTCTAGCTAATCAAAAAAGCGTCTCCTTTTCGGGGGCGCTTTTTTATTGCCTGTTATTTATAGCAGTTAGCAGTTAGCTTTTTAAACGGAATGGTTACTATAGTTTATAGATAAAAATTGGAGATAGGAAAACGGTTTACACACGCCCATTAGCTCGATTAATTGAGCAATTACAACGCTTACCTGGAGTTGGCCCTAAGACTGCTCAAAGGTTGGCTTTACATATCCTCAAGCGATCGCCCGCAGAGGTAGAGGAACTAGCTAAAGCCTTGGTTGAGGCAAAAAAGCAAGTTGGTTTGTGTCAGGTGTGTTTTCACCTCTCTGCTGAACCAGTTTGCGAAATTTGTCGTAACCAAAACCGCGATCGCACTACTCTCTGTGTGGTTTCTGATTCCCGCGACGTGATTGCTCTGGAAAAAACACGGGAGTATGGTGGCAAATATCACGTTTTAGGTGGCGTAATTTCTCCAATGGAAGGAATTGGGCCAGATCAATTGCATATTCAATCGTTGGTACGACGAGTTAGCCAGCGAGAAATTAAAGAAGTGATTATTGCAATTAGTCCTAGTGTAGAGGGTGAAACTACAACACTTTATGTAGGTCAGTTGTTAAAGCCTTTCACAAAAGTAACGCGGATAGCTTTTGGTTTGCCGATGGGTGGTGATTTAGAATACGCCGATGAGGTAACTTTAGCGCGTGCCTTGGAAGGAAGACGAGAGTTAGATTAGAAAATTGCAATACCATTTATAGCAGTCAGCAGTCAGCTATCAGATGATAGCTACGCCACGGAGTAGAGCGCCTACAGCTTTAATCATGCGCCAATGCTTGCAATGGGTTTCAGAATAAAAAATCTCCGCGCCCTATCTGGCTACGGCTATATTTTACAGCCACAAATATAGTGCGGGCATCTTGCCCGCGTTTGTTTGGTGTAAGTACTCTACAAATTTACTATCCTTTAAGTCACTAGATTACTAATTAGGATCACCTGCAAATCTTTGCAAAATTTCCTGGCAACTAATTCCTTGTTTGACCCAAATTTCTGCTTGCTCAATTTGTGGCGCTAATCCTACTAAAAAATGATTGCATTTAGAATTAGTTTCGTTATTGCTACCCGAATTAATCCTTAAATCAGTAGCACAAGCACGCAGATTTTTACCTGCCCAGCGTGCAAACCAAGCAGCTATAAACCCAGCTTCCAAATGATGAGATGGTAATTGTCCTAATTCCACACCGATCTCAGTTCCTAAACCCAAAGCAGAGCTATCGGTTGTAACTTTAATAAAACCTTGCTCTCGATAAGAAAAGTCTAAACTTAAGCTACCGAAACCATGTACTGCCCATACTTGCCGCATCATTACTAAAAATTCTACAGCATTCATTTGGGGGATGGTTGTATTGTAATAAGACTCAACTTCATTTCTAATGCGATCGTAGAAAGAACCACCCCACCAAAAACCAAAGGTATATAGTGCTAAAGGCGCAGCTTGTCCTGTTTCCGCACGTAAAGCTTGATGAATACTGCGTAGTAAAGTTTCAGGAATTGCTAACAGTCGATTTCCTTGGCGGGTAGACAGTAGTCCTGTTGCTGGATCAGACTTAACGTAAGCCCTTGGTGCAAAATAATTTGCTGGAATACGTGAACTCGTCATGGGAATTTCCAATGGGGAGATTATTTTCCGAAATTTTTGCCTGATTTTAGAACCTGACGGCTGATAGCTGATAACCGAAGGCTTACCTCAATTCAGTATTATTGGCTCAACCATTCGTGAGCAATTTTTAAATAAGGCATGAGCAAGCTAGAATTTTCTGGAGGCATTTGTTCTTGAACAGCTTTTTGTAGTAGCTGATAAACTTGATCGTTGATCTTTTGGTGACGCAAAGCACGCATGATGTTTTGCATCCAGTAGAGTAAACGATCCTTAAGTAATTCTTCATCTTGCAACAACATTGCAGTTGCAGAGTAGCGCAATACTACAGAGATATCTCGGCTGCATTTCTGTAAGACATCTTCCGACAATGGCTTGGATAAAAATGGAATTCCTTTTTGGAATTTTTTCAAAGTTTTGCCAATAATTTCTGCTTCTCTTGCTTGCACTAAATCGTAGGTTTCGCGACGCTTTTGCCAAGATGCGATCGCTTGATCCAAAACTTGCAGGTCTTGAGAACTAATATAAGAACCATCAGAGCGTTCTAAAACATTTTCTAGCAGAGTAATCATGGTTGGTACTTAGCGATAATAATCAACTTAATTGCTAATCTGGAAAATCATTTAACAAATCTTCAAGTAAACTTAAATCTTCAGCTTCTATCGGGAGATTTGTATAATTATCAACCTCCCAATTCATTAACTGAAATAAGTCTTTGCTAACTAAGCTTTCTAAATTAGCAATATCATCTAACCCTAACAGAAAGCAGGAATTATGGGAAGTAGTAGCTACTGGTTTGACACTGGTAAATGGTTCAGAATCCCACTTGATTGTTTCAATAATATCTTCAGTTGAAGTGGTTTCTGGTATTAGAGATGCTAATTCATCTATTAAAGAATATCCATTTGTATTACTGCTGTGGTTAATAGAATCCCATGAAATTAAATTTATTAAATTTTCACTGGATATAAATTCTAAATCATTGACGTTATCCAACCCCAAAATAAAAGGAGATTTAACTAGGGTGCTGCTAACTTGTCTTTCTAACTTTTTCTGATTAAGGGATGGTAAATCTAAATTTTCCACCCTATCTGTTGACTGACTATTTTTTCTGCTTGTTAATATCTCCTGATTAACCGATATTTGAGCTACAGCAGTTTGCTGAGGCTTTTCAACAACTAACTTAGGATTTTTCCTAAATAAGTTTGTTACCCATTCTTGTAAACCGCTCCAAAAATATTTCCTCTTGGTCATTTAAATATCCAAACCTTGTTCTTTTGGTAATTCTTTAGAATTAAAACGCTTCTCAATATCTTTAGCAGTTGCTCCAGAAGTGAGCCAAAATTCTGCTGCTTTAATCCGCTTTTCCGATCCAATCAAAAAACGGCAAAATGTATTTCCCATTGAATAGCACTGAATTTCTGTACTACTTAACGTTTTTTCAAATGCAACAGAAAAGAACCCAGCGAGTAAACCAGCATAGAGAAAACAAACAGGTTTACCAACATTGCCTAAAGTTTTAGCAACTGCTGAGTCGTACAAATCAATAAATAAAAATCCTTCTTTAATTGAGGAAAGATCAACATTCCATTTTCCCCAACCTTGCGCCGTTAAAGGCCACCACCAAGTTTCTAAAGCAAATCTGAGGTTAGATTTTTTCAGAGTTAAATTATAGTCTTTTTCAAACCAGACATCAAACTCCTTAGCATCCTGGGTTCCCCATTCTTTACCAATTAAGTACATCAGCCATCCTGATGCTTCTCCTACTTCATGCTCTAAGCCTTTTTGCAAGCCGACAATAAAATCTTCAGTTGTTAATAAATTTTGTTGGGAATTCCAATCAAAAATAGTTCCTTGCTCGGTATCAAAATTGAAAAATTTGTAACGGCTATAGTGGGAGGCTTTACTTAGAGGTGGTAAAGCACCGATTGGAGTTGATTGGGTAGTAGATGTCATATTTCTATTAATTTTTACTTGGTTTATCTAATAAACTCGGCTATTCCTGATGGAGAAAGCGCTTCTAGTAAACTTGTTTCCAATGTGGAATCAATTTTTGCCATTTTCTCTAAGGCAGAACGTAGAATTAATTTACCTTCTTCAACTAACACCTCTCCTGTTAACGGGTGAACAATATTTTGATTTGCTCTACGACCAATGAGGTTTTTCAATTCTCCCAAAGAACCAACGTACATTCCTGACGGAACTTCTACGACAACACCATCTGCCAAAATCCGAGTTTGACAGGCTAGGCGAGAATTGGGTTGAGCAGTGGTAATAAAACTCAGGGTAAGACGCTCTTGCTCACTAGAAGGGTTGAGATTTTCCATGCCTGTTTTAATATACACATGACAAGTTGCACATCGTCCTTGAGCGCCACAGGCTTGAATCACATTCATTTCTTGCTCGATTAAAATTTTGAGCAAATTTTCATTTTTTTGTACCTCAATGTCTTGGTTAAGTGGTTGTAGCTTTATTTTCACTATGACTACCTGGTGTTAGATATGGGGGAAGAAATTAGTAAATCAATTTCAGGAGAGAGGTGTTTTGTTCGTAGTAATTTGGGAAAATCTACTACAACCCGTTGGCATTCTTTCATAAATGCTCTACTCCAAAGTTGTAAACTCTTAAATTGTTCAATAGTTAATAATTCATTTTGCGGGCTATTAGATAAATATTCAATTTTTCCCCAATGGTTAACACTCCATTCATTCAGCCAAGGATTTGATTCAATTACTCTGTCGCGAGCTTTGTTCCAATAATTTCCTATTACTAAAGCTCCGAAGTAGCGGTTACTATACTGTGTCAAATCATTGAGAGCGATGACGGCATCTTCTAATTTTATCGTTTCTTGCTGACTATCGAGATGCTTAAGTGCCGAGAAGATTTCTTCTAAAGGGGGAACTGGAGGTAATGGAATTTCTTCTGATAACTGTTTTTCGGATTGAGTTTGTACTACCTTGTCAATAGTCGCAATTAGCTGATCAAATGCTTGAGGATAGCTACTAACAACTCCATTAATACCTTGCTTTGTTGCCCAGCTTTTAAAGAAATCATTTACTATAGGTTGATTGACTAGCAAAATAATTGGTAAATTAGCCCATTGACAGCGACATTTACGATAAACTTCAAGACAGTTGATATCAGGGAGAGTTCCTAGTATTAATATATCAGCTAATTCTTGTTTGCAAGTGGTTATTAACTCTTCATATGTAGAGCAAATTCTAACCAAGTATGTGGTTTTTTTTAATTTTGTTAAAAGCGGGTGAAAGATAATTGGCTGGGATTCTGCCAAAACCAATCTTGGCAAATGTTGGTTATTATTGCTGATCGTTGGAACCGTAGGTTCCTGATTAGGAATGTTCATTGCCAATTGTTGCATTGGTTTTTGTTAATCAACAGCAAAATGAGGCTTTATTACCTCGGTGTGCAAGTAGATGGCGTTGATATATACTGATTTATCCGAAGCAAAACTTGGGTTATACAACCAGTGCTTTATGCTTAATTCTAATTTAATTTTAAGAAAATTAATTTGAAAAACCAGTGAAAAGGTTAATTAACCTAGAAAATATATTACAGGCAGAAAGTAGGAAAATGATAAAACTTAAACTAACTTAAAATTTCTTCATTAAACTTAAATATTTCTTAAGTAAAGATAAGTTTGTTCCCAGTTGGTTCATTGGTGGAGCCAAGGGTAATAAATATTGACTATCGACTCAGCAACTTTTCTAAGATGTCTTGAGTAATGATTCCATTCTGTGCGACTAAGAGTTCGCCACTAATGGGGTGAATGATGTTCTGAGGGGCGCGGCGATCTTTGAGACGTTCAAAGATTTGATTTAATTTTTTAGCAGCTTTATTGTTGAGGTAACAGACTGCTCCATCTCTGATGACATTTGTTTGACAGGTTAAGCGATATTTTTCTGGATCTTTGCGAGTGTTCTGAAGGGTTGTAGCTTCCAAAGGCTTCATTGGACTAAGTGCTGCTTGCCCTTCAAAAATCTGTAATGCACAGGTTCCACAAGTTCCCTGTCCACCACATACAGCATCTAGCTCGACTTTGGCTCGTTTTAGCGATCGCAGTAATACTTCTGTTTCAGTCACATTTAGATTAATTCCTAAAGGTTCTACCCTTATTTGTGGCATATTGTCAAGTTAAACAAAGAATAATTTTTTTAAAAAAGCGATCGCGTAGCGACTCCGCAGGAGTATCGCGCTTCACAACAGCTAAAATACTTTTCCACAAGCATAGCGAGTAAAGAAGCCTCTGGCAAACGAGGACTGAGTGCTGTGAGTATAGAGGCGCAGAGTAGGCGGACACCAAGACTGAAGTGAGGAATCAGGAGTCAAAATTATTAATGCTGCCCTACTACTGCTTTCCAAAATGCTTCTGTTCTTAGACAATCAAAGCGATAGAACGCGCAACGGTTACTCAAGAATGGATGCACAATTATTTGTGAATGGAATTGCGGTGGGCAGTATTATTGCTCTCGCTGCTGTGGGATTAACGCTTACATACGGGATTTTGCGGCTTTCCAACTTTGCTCACGGCGACTTTATGACATTGGGTGCTTATCTCACTTGGTTAGCTAATAGAAGTGGGGTAAATATCTGGTTATCAATGATTGTAGGTGCGCTTGTTACTGTTGGGGCAATGTTGTTGTGTGAAAAGGTGCTGTGGAAACCGATGCGCGATCGCCGTGCCGATGGTACAACCCTTATTATTATTTCCATCGGGCTTGCCTTATTTATCCGCAATGGCATCATCTTAATTTGGGGAGGAAGTAACCAAACCTACGATTTACCCATTGCTTCTGCTTTATCAATTGCGGGGTTGAGGATACCACAAAATCAGCTTATTGTGATGGGTTTAGCTGTAGTAGCAATTTTGGGTCTACACTTTCTGCTGCAAAATACCAAAATTGGTAAAGCAATGCGGGCTGTAGCGGATGATA
Source organism: Oculatellaceae cyanobacterium (assembly GCA_036702875.1). Lineage (GTDB taxonomy): Bacteria > Cyanobacteriota > Cyanobacteriia > Cyanobacteriales > PCC-9333 > Crinalium. The sequence goes on from DATNQB010000083.1 coordinate 6,723, forward strand.
TTGATTTAGCGCGTGTAACAGGGATTAACGTTGAGCGTGTGGTGTTGTGGACTTGGGTGATTACTGGTATTTTTACTGCCTTGGGAGGGTCAATGTATGGACTCGTTACAGGCGTGCGCCCGAACATGGGTTGGTTTTTGATTTTACCAATGTTCGCCTCAGTAATTTTGGGTGGAATTGGCAACCCTTATGGTGCGATCGCAGGCGCTTTAGTAATTGGTATCGCCCAAGAACTTAGCGTTCCTCTACTGGGGTCACAATACAAGTTAGGGGTAGCACTCCTAATTATGGTTTTAATACTGCTGTTCCGTCCCCAGGGCTTGTTTAAAGGCACAATTTAAAACAATCGGCTTGCTTGCAAGAAGTCTAATTAAGGATGAAGGATGAAATCGTGTTTAAGTGAGAGTCAAGAAAAACAGAACTATCATTAGCAATTTCACCCTTCATACTTCTTAATTCACAGCTTGATTGCCTGTGGTGTTAACTACGGATTTAGTAGGTGGAAGTAAATTCCTGCAACCAAGAAGTTACCAGCTAACAAGATCAATAAAACAGTCGTACGAAAGGGGTAGGGAGGATTGCTGGTTTTGGGAACGGAACCTGTGGGTTTCTTTGCTTGAGCAGTCATAGGGTAAACTCCTAATTTATTTTCCTTACTAAGAAATACCAAAGAGCGTTCCCTAATAACACAATCCATCAGGGATATTTTTGAAAAAACTTCAAAATCAGGCACTCTCACCAGCGTGGTAGGAACTGCGTACTAATGGCGCAGAACGGACATGAGCAAACCCTAGAGCGCTTGCGATCGCACCTATACGCTCGAATTCTTCTGGTGTCCAGTACTTTTGCACTGGCAAATGTTCTAAGGAAGGGCGCATATATTGACCCACAGTAATGCGATCGCAACCCGCATTTCGCAGATCCACCATTGCTGCGATAATTTCGGCTTCTGTCTCCCCATGTCCTAGCATCAACCCAGATTTAGTTGGGATAGTCGGGTCAATTTCTTTTACAAAACGTAACACATTGAGCGATCGCTCATACTGCGCCCCCCGCCTCACTCTTCCTTGCAACCGTTTTATTGTCTCAATATTGTGGTTGTAACAAGCAGGTTGAGCCTTAACTACCGTCGCCACCCGTTGGCGTTGTTGCTCTACCTGGGTTATTTCACCAGAAATACGACCACCCCAAAAATCCGGTGTTAGCAACTCAATCTGTGTTTCTGGGTTTAGCTGACGGATTGCCGCCATCGTTTTTACAAACCAACCCGCCCCTTGATCCGGTAAATCATCCCTAGCTACAGAAGTTAGCACCACATAGCGCAAGCCTAGTAACTGCACAGACTCCGCAACCTTTTGTGGTTCTTGCGGATCTAAAGGCATAGGCGCATGACCTTTATCCACCTGGCAAAAAGCACAAGCACGGGTACAAGTTTGCCCCATCAACAAAAAAGTTGCTGTCTTTTGGGAATAACACTCGCCCCGATTAGGACAGCGACCTTCTTCACAAATTGTGTGAATTTGGCGCTGCTTAATAATTTTTTGTACAGTCGAAATCTCACTGGCTTTTCCAATTGAGCGTTTTAACCAACTTGGTAGCGCCTCAATTTGCGAAGCTTGCGCGCCGCCTAGCGGCGGTCGCCACTCAGCTTTATCTGCTTGGTTTGTCAAATAATGATTTGTTTCTGTAGGCAAATCCATAAATGTTCCGGTGGGCTAACAACCCAGTGAAACTCTTAAATCAGGACTTACGCATTTTAACGACAAATATAACGGTTTAGGGACTGGAAGCTTATAGCTTTTTTCTTGGCCGCTTTCGCACCACAGTAGCAGATGATATTTTGAACGGTTTGGCTATTATTAAAATCAGCTTCTCCTCCTGTAGGTAGAGAAAATTTTCTAAAGCTGTAAAATAAGTTATTCCCAATTAATGTTCCCTGGTTAATTTGGCAGATATTGCTACTACAGGTTAGCTGAGAAGGCGTAGGTAAGCTATAATCAGATATGATATAGTTTGCTTTTACAGAATCAGAAAAAAAATTAGCAAAAATTAAAATAAATCCCCAAAAATGAAAAACGGCTTTTGTCTTTGGTTGTTTCTATTTTAAATTTTAACCTCACAAGATTTTTTCGTGGTGAATTACCTGAACTACTGCTTTAAAACTGTTGCTATAAGTGCTAAGTTTATTCATATCTATTGACAAGTTAAGTGGAAATTTATTAACAATTTTTTTAAGATTAATTAGACAGAACAAAGCTATCTAGGCTATTAAGTATAATTACTTATTTAACTTACAAAGCAAACTCTCGTAGATTAGTGTTAGCCTGGGATAGTAAGCTAGTCATACTTTATTAATACCCACTTACTCAAATGTTTAGCTACAAGATGCGATCGCTCAATTGAGTTAATCAATTGCCACAGTGTAAATGTTAGTACGGATATTGATAACTGTCTGATGATATTTGCTAATCGTCTTAGTTTTTTGCCCAATGGTAGAAATATAGTTATTGTTTATGTAACAAGATAATATTTATTTACAACTTAGTTTACCAGATTCCTAAATTCCGCGTGGATGACAACTAGGTTAATTATATAATTTTAAAGCAGCTTAAATGAGCTTGGCGTATTTTCTACCTCTATTTTGCTTTTTAATTACCTGTATAAGGAGCTAGCCGTGGCGGGTCAAAAAATTTTGGTAATAGATGACAGTGGTGTAATTAGAAGGACTGTCAAAGATATGTTACCTGCGGGTAACTTTGAAGTGTTAGAAGCTAAAGACGGTGTAGAAGGGCTGAATTTAATTCGTCAGCAGCACCCAAACTTGATTATGTTAGATTTCATCTTGCCTAAAATGAGTGGTTGGGATGTATTTCAGCATATTCAAGTTCAGCCGGAACTACAGAAGATTCCTCTAGTAGTCATGTCAGGTCGTAAAGAAGAGGTGACACAAAAAATTTCCGAACCATTTGAATATTTTGAATTTATTGAAAAGCCTTTTGATAAGAAAGTACTGGTTGACGCAATTAAATCAGCAATGGTTAAAGCTAAGAAACCACGTCAGCCAGTTGCGACAGCAGCTACTACTTCAGCAGCAGCCCCGGAACCAGTGGCTTCTCAAGCTGGATCTGCTGAAATTCAACAATTAAATCAAAAAATTACTAAAATGCAAGGTGAGATTGATAATTTAAAGAAACAGTTAGCCCAGGTTGTAGGTTTGATTAAACAAAAGTTAAAGTAGTTATTTATTATTCTTGCCATCACTAGCTGTAGGCATATTGTCAAATCAAGTGCCAACTTCAGGATAAATTGCTTTTACCATCATTCGGGCAATCTGTTTCATCTTAAAATTAGCTTCCCAACCCAAATACTGTTTTGCCTTCGCAGGGTTTCCTCTGCTGATGGCAATATCAGTTGGTCGGAATAAACTTTGATCAGTAATAACATATTTGCGCCAATCAAGATCTAAACAAGCAAATACTTCAGCTACAAAGTCTTCTAATTTCTGCGTTTCTCCTGTAGCAATAACGAAATCATCTGCTTGCTCTTGCTGTAGCATCAGATACATTGCCTCGACATATTCTTGCGCCCATCCCCAGTCACGCTGAATAGAGATATTTCCCAAATAAAGCTTTGCAGGTTTACCTTGAGCAATCTCGCAGGCAGCAGAAACAATTTTTTGAGTTACAAATCGTTTTGGGCGTAGAGGCGACTCATGGTTGAAAAGTATACCAGAGCAAGCAAACAAGTTGTAAGCTTCTCGGTAGTTAGCTACTTCCCAAAAAGCTGCGGCTTTAGCTACACCATAAGGACTACGAGGGCGAAAGGGGGTTGTTTCATCTGCTGCCTTGTCCCTATTATCCCCAAAACACTCACTAGAACCAGCGTTGTAAAACTTAATTTTACCGCCTGTGAATCGAATTGCTTCTAATAAGTTGAGAGTACCAAGGGTAATACTCTCCATTGTTTCTACAGGCTGATCAAAGGATAGTCCTACAGAAGTTTGCCCCGCTAAATTATAAATTTCATCAGGCTGTACTTTATGGATTACTTGTAAGACACTACGAAAATCAGTCAAAGCCATTGACTCTACTTTCACTTGGTTGCGAATACCTAATCGTTCTAGATTTTGAAAAGAAGAAATTTGGGCATCACGCGATGTTCCCCATACAAGATATTTTTTAGTCAATAGCAACTGAGCTAGATAAGCTCCATCCTGTCCTGAAATTCCGCAAATCAAGGCTGTTTTCATGGCTTTTTTAGAGGAATAGGCTATTTTAAGTATTTTATTGGTATTAGATTTATTTAATAGCCAGCCACGTAGAGGCGGGTTTAGGAAATTATCTTTATCTGGGAACATAAAATTATTTCCTAAACCCGCCCCTATAGATTGTTGATCTCTCAGCGAGTTGAACGAAACTGATTTACAACTTGGTCTAATCCTACTGAATGAGAAGCTTTGAAGAGTATGCGATCGCCTGCTTGCACTAATTGATTCAACCGTTCTACAATCTCTGCATGAGTAGAAAAGCTTTCAGTGGCAATACCTTCAGCACCTTGAACAATTCCTTCGGCTTCTGGATCATTTACTAACACTAGCAGAGTATCCAGATTTAGTTCCCGTGCAGTTTCTCCGACTTTGACGTGAAATTGCAGAGATTTTTCGCCTAGTTCCTTCATAGTGCCTAAAACTGCAATATGACGTTTTCCTGGTGTTTCTGCTAATAAATGTAGTGCTGCTAACATTGATTCTAAGCCAGCATTGTAAGTTTCATCCAAAATCACTACATCATTAGGCAGGTCGTAGCGTTTGGCGCGTCCAGATGGTAAGTTAACTTCTAAACCTTGAGTAAAAGGTGTCCAGTCAATCTGGAAAATTTTAGCAATTGCTAATGCTGCTAGGTAGTTGAGGGCGTTGTGACGACCAGGTAAGGGTAAAGGTAGGTGCATTCCTTCAACCTGAATCGTTTTGGTATCAATTAATTCTCCGTGTATATCTCCACCTTCTAGTCCATAAGTCAAGGTTTTTCCTTGCCAAACAGTTTTAGCGGTTTCAATTAATAATTGGTTGTCCTGGTTGAGAATTGCGATCGCATTTTCTGACATTTCTGCTAATAATTCACACTTGGCTTTGGCGATCGCTTCTTCAGATCCTAAACGTCCAATATGGGCAGTTCCCACATTAGTAATAACACCTAGAGTAGGATTAGCAATTTGTGCTAACTCCGCAATTTCACCAGGGCCACGCATTGCCATTTCAATCACTGCATAGTCATGCTCTGAGCTTAATTCTAGTAATGTTTTAGGAACACCAATTTCATTGTTATAATTTGCTTCGGTTTTCAGTACTTTCCCTTGGCTTGACAAAATTGCTGCAATCAGTTCTTTTGTAGTTGTTTTACCTACAGAGCCAGTTATCGCAATTACTGGGATGGAAAATTGCTTGCGCCACCAATGCGCGATCGCTTGATAAGCTTTTAGGGTATTTTCTACCACTAATTGTGGAATATTCTCAGTAATTTTACGGTGAGTAATTACTGCGATCGCGCCTTTCTCTATCGCTAAATTAACAAAGTTATGCCCATCAAAATTTTCACCTTGCAGAGCTACAAATACTTCACCTGGCTTTAGGCTACGAGTATCAGTATTAATCCCTGCAATCTCTTTAACCAAAATCTCATCTGATAGTTGACTACCTGTGGCAGAAATTATTTCACAGAGTTGAGCGAGAGTTATTTTACAAAACATTTGTCGCACTTAAAGAAAAAAGCAGTGATTCAAATCACATCTAGATATTATCTAGAACAGTTATTTTAGATATAATATTCTGTCTTTATACATTCTTGTGTTGAAATACAAGCTTTACTCAAAGTTGATATTTTCTGCGGAATTTGCGGAAGCGAATTTAGCATCATTCAAGCTATGATTAGCGGGCATCTGATGTTAGAGAAGTATCAAGTATACACTTTTGTTGGAGCGTTACTTAACAACAAGCCGCCTGCAAGCCGATTCTGCTTTGGGGTGAAATCCAAATATACAATCTACTACATTTAGCTAATATCTCAAGGCCCCTAACGTGCTTACGTAGGAGGGTTAACTGAAGTGACTACCTTAACTGCCCAAAATTATTTTCGACAGCCTAGTCAAAGCGAACAGACGCTATATGAGCATCTGCTTTCCTGTGTAAAGCTAGAACCACCTACCAAAGTTTTAGAACGCTTTCGCCGTTTGTTTATTGATGGCATTGGATACCGAGAGCAGCAAATTTGGCTAGCGGTCGAAAATATCATACTCTCCAAGCAGGTAGAACAGGAATTTCCTTACATTCTGAATCGCTGCTGCCATATTCTCATCAACCACTGGCAAATGCACCCCCAAATGCAAGGAGCAATTCCAGAGTTAGTGGCTTTACTAGAAAACCCCCCTACTCCTGGAATTGTCGTGTCTCGGATAGGAAGACGTTTGCGGCTATTAATTAATGCTTTTAGCCAAAGTGAAGAATTCTTGACGCTGCGGCGTTTAGCTCACGTTATTACTCCAACTATAGAAGAGAAGAACGATGATTCTAAACCTTTAGGTAATTTAATCAACCGCTATCCATATTTGTATGAACATTGCCTCCTGAGCGAGGATAGTAGTTACGAACATCAGCAAGTTGTCCGCCAGATTAAAGCACAAATGCAGAGGAGATTTGAGTTTAATTTGTCACAATTTGTAACTTATCAAGTTAGACAAGCTCAAACGCGCCGTAAACCAGGGACACAGGGAATACCACGGATGTTACAGGCTGTGCCTAATCCTACACTATTGAGCGATCGCGAACTTGGTATTGCTTTAAAACACTTTGTTGGCAAAGTCGAAGGAAATTATAGCTACCGAGATTTAGCTCATCGTTTCATCAGCCACGCTAGTCAAGTAGAGTCATTTAAGGTCTTTAAAGATGACTTCTATGAATACCTAACTTCGGGAATCAACCCAGGCTACGGAAAACGTCAATTCAACGATAAATTATATAGCTATTTAAAAAACATCCAGCCTAGCAACGATTATCAAAAACCCAATGAATTAATGATTGTGCGCTCCTGTAGTCAGGTGTTAAATCATTTAATTGTCGAAAGTCAACAAAAACCTAACCACTTTGTATTTGTTGATTTAATTTCTAATGTTGGTTCTACATTCACTACAGGTTTACTGCTAAAAATTGTGCTAATTTGCGGTAAAGTTAAACCTTATTTAGAAAAAAGATTTGCAATTTTATTTAAACATTACGAATCATTTTCGAGAGACGGTGTACCATGGCTGGTCAAAGTTTTAGAAAACTTGAATGTTGCTTTTAGTATCCACTTTGGAAAAGCCGATGTGTCTTGGCTTCAGCAAATTATGTAATATTGGGGATTGGAGATTAGGGATTGTTAATTGTTAATTGTTTATTGTTATAAAGATTCATTGCCTTTTCAACGCCTTGTTTGATGCTGATTTCTACTGCATCAGACGCAATTTTTAATACTTCAGATATGATCTGATTTTCATCTGCCGAAAATTTGCCTAAGACGTGGGAGACTGAGTTTTTTTCAGCACTAGATCGACCAATACCAATTCGCAATCGGGCAAAGTTATCAGTACCAAGATGAGCGATCGCAGATTTCATGCCATTATGACCGCCTGCTGAACCAGACAAGCGTATCCGCAAGCGTCCTACAGGCAAATCCATATCATCATATATTACTAAGACTGACTCAGGTGGTAACTTATACCAATCTATAACAGCGCGAATTGCTTGCCCAGAAAGATTCATATAAGTAAGGGGTTTAATTAAGCGGATTTTCTCGCCTTTCGGACTACGACCTTCGCCAAACAACGCTTGAAATTTACGATTTTCACTTAAAGAAATTTGCCAGGAACGCGCTAAAGCATCAACAGCTTCAAAACCAATATTATGCCTTGTTTGGTCGTACTTGGGTTCAGGGTTTCCCAAACCTACAATTAATTGAGGAATTACTAAAGATTTCTCTTGTTGTTTATTATCTTTTTTCCCTTGGTTATTGCTAGTTGTCATTGATAATTGATAATTGTTCATTGATAATTGGTAATTGATCATAGGCGCGTTGAACACAGTCACCTAAAGACACGCCATCAGTGTAGTTACTACATAGATATAAACCAGGTAGTTGTGCCAAATCTTGATTGATTTGGGCTAAACGCCGATGATGACCCAAAGTATATTGAGGAATTGCACGCTTCCAGAGATGTACTGCGATCGCTTTTGGAGGTACATCTTGTTTAAGCAAAACGCGCTGCAAGTCTTGATGGACTGCTTGGACTAATTGCTCGTTGTCTAGATTACCCACTTCTGGATCTGTCGCACCGCCAATAAAATTAGTCAGCATTTGCCAACCTTGAGGCGATCGCCCTGGGAATAAGCTAGAAGACCAAATTGTGCCTAGAGTCCGAATACCTTGACCTCGTGGAATTAAGTTGCCAAAGCCTCGTAAGGGAAATTTTAAGGCATCTTGTGGATAAGCTAAGACAACGCAAGCTACTGAGGGATAAGGAATTTCTTTTAAAGCAATACTCGCATTTGGTGCTAGATCGTGCAACAATTCTGCGGTTACATAAGCTGGGGTAGTTAAAACAACAGTGCGGGCTTCTACTTGCTGACTACCTTCTGGTGTAGAAAATTCTGCAATATAGGTTTGATTAGCAGTTTTACGAAGGTGAGTCAAAGTCCAATTCAGCTTGACAGTTTCACCCAGATGCGATGCGATCGCTTTTGGTAGAGATTGTAAACCCTCTTTAAACGACCCTAATTCACCACGGCGAACAGTAGGCAAACTGGGATCTGCTGGCGGTTTCTGTTGCTGGCGTTGCTTCCGTGACAATATTGCTCCAGATACCAGTCCCCCACCCACATTTTCTAGTTGAGCAATCCGCCGAAAAGCTGAACGGGCGCTGAGTTGATGAACATCACCAGCATAAACACCGGAGACAAACGGCGCTACCAGTCGTTCTGCTACTTCTGTCCCTAAATGGCGGTTAAAAAACTGAGCAACAGTTTCCTCGCCTCCTTGCTGGGATAAGTGGTTGCCCATTGCTGGTTTGATAAACCCTAAAGCACCTACTAAAGCCCTAAACTTGCCTGACAAGCTTAATAACTTGGATGTGACTGCTGATGGTGGACTCATCGGTACAGGAAGTAGCTGACCTTTCCAGTAGACAAAACGAGGTAGGCGGTGGTCTGCTAACACCAATTCCTCTCTCAGCCCCACATCTACTGCCAGCTTTAGCAGTGCTGGTGTTGGCGAAAAGCTGGTTGGCCCTTCTTCCCAAAGAAACCCATCCGCCTTACCAGTCGTAATATTTCCGCCAACTCGTTCTTGACGTTCGCACAGCAAAACTTTTCGCCCGTCTTGATGTAAGGCGTAGGCTAGGCTAAGGCCGCTGATTCCGGCACCAATGATTAGAGTATCTACCACTTTTGATTAGTCAGCTAAGAATTAATAACTGCTTATGCAGGATGTTGGAACAACGTTTCTAAATATACACGGGCGCAGGCACGGTAGTTCTGAGAAACTTCTGTTGTTTTGCCATTTCCATTTTGGAGCAAAAACAGTGATAATGCTGCGGCAAATACTCGGTCTTGATCCCAGTTGGGATGAGTGTCTAAGTAACCTTTGAGAGATTCATGCAGTTCTTCGGGAATTTCTGCCAGGATACTGATGCTTGCGCTCATAAAACACCTCTTAAGGTGAAAAGACATGGCAACCTTGGTCACAAGAGGTTTTCAGGGCTAGGTAAAGATGAAGTGTACAGTGCTAATTAGCTTCATCTATGGCACTTCAGCGTTTTTCTAGCTTCTTGCTTCGATTGGTTGGTCGCCTCATTTTCGGTGATCAGGGGGTAGTGTTGTCAATGTTGCGAAATGTTAAAAAGGCTCATAACGAGAACTAATATATAACGAGGCAATAGGATTTTCAAGAAATTTTTGTAATTAATCTTTACATTTAAACATTGATCAGTAGTACTTGCGCTGCCTTGAAGAAAAATCCCCAGCCAGACGGGAATACTGCCTTTAACTGTTCAGACTTGTGGAAAACACCTGATTATCTGTGGAGAACGTTGTTGAGGGTTGGGGAAAGGGTGGGGAAACAGGGAGGAAAGTTTTGGCTAAGAATAAGAATTATCAAGTGAACTACTCACCACTAAATCGGAGTACCGACTATAGCGGGAGCTTCTGTACTCAATGGCGAGTGCCTTAGATTTGACTTGCGCCCCATCTTTGGTCTTACCTCCTCTCCTACAGCAAAGACGGCTGAACCTTCCGCCTGTAGAATCCTGATACCCTCGGCTCTAATGTTTATCGCTGCGTTTCCATCTCTATCGTGATGAGTGCCACAGCTTGAGCAAGTCCACTCTCTTATGTCTAGTGGCATCTCACTAACTTGATCGAAACAATTAGAGCAAAGTTTGGAACTAGGGAACCATCTATCAATTTCTATTAGCTTTCCACCTTTGCGCTCTAGCTTATAAGACAAGAAATTGATAAACCTTCCCCATCCACAATCAGATATTGCTTTTGCCAAATTATGATTGCGTACCATGCCCTTGACATGAAGATTCTCTACTATGACAGCTTGGCTATCGCTGACCAACTTGTAACTAAATTTGTGTAGAAAATCTTGCCGTGAGTTGCTAACTCGTTCGTACACTTTGGCGACAACTTTACGATACTTGTTTCTAGAATTACTTCCCTTTTGTTTACGGGCTAATTTTTTCTGCTTCCGCTTCAGGTTTTTCTCATGCTTGGCAAGGTGTTTAGGGTTGTTATACTTAGACACTTTCTCGCCATCAGTGACAACTGCAAAGTGTTTCAGCCCTAAATCAACACCATAAATCCTGCCTTCTGTTGTAGTTGGATTTTCCACCTCTAATTCAATCAGAATAGATGCAAAGTATTTACCTGACGGCGTTTTGCTAACGGTAACAGTCTTGATTTTTCCCTCAATCGGTCTATGTATTTTGGCTTTTACTATCCCAATATTGCCAGGAAGTTTGACGCAACCATCTACAATTTTGACATTTTGAGGATATTGAATCGACTGTTTACCATGCTTGGATTTGAACTTAGGAAAACCCGCACGTTTCTCAAAAAAGTTTTTGTACGCTGTGGTTAGATTAAGTGTTGTAGCTTGCAAAACTTGGCTATAACAATCAGCCAACCAACAGGTATCTTCTGCTTTTTTGAGGGCTGGTAGAAGTGCATTGAGTGCTGATTGCCTTAGTCCTTTTCCAGTTTCTTTATAAACCTCAACACAATAATTGAGGGCATAATTCCACCACCATCGGGCGCAGCCAAATGTAGCCGCTAGAAGTATTTGTTGCTCTGATGTTGGGTATAAACGGACTTGCACAACCTTATGTAGCACTCAATATCACCTCCTTAACATACCTATTTTAGCACAATATTGATTTAGTAGTAAACATAAACCTGGAATAAATAAAGACCGCCTTATATCCCACCACTAAACGGAGTACCGTTATAGTGGGGGACTTACGGCGGAATAGTTAAAAATTAACAATGACCGATGACCAGCCTTGATTTTAAGTTTATTTCTACGCCTGCTACCTAACGGTTATTGAGTTAAGGCTTTTATTCAGATGTGAGGGTGTGACCTAAGACGGTAAAAACTTGGCGCTGCTCGAATAGTTCAACTAAATCACTATTAATTTTATTTTTGCTGGCTTCTTGTCGGAGGATGTTCAAAGTAGTTTCTACTGATAAACGACGCTTGTAAGGGCGATCGCTAGCTGTTAGCGCGTCGTAGATATCTGCAACTGTTAAAATCTGAGTTTGAATGGGAATATCCTGGTGTTTTAAGCCTTGAGGGTAGCCGCTACCATCCAATTTTTCGTGATGTCCAGCAGCAATTAGGGGCAGATTTTTGAGATGCTTAGTCCAAGGGATACGCTTTAGAAATTCATAAGTATGAGTGACGTGAGCTTCAATGGCTAAACGTTCTGATGGGGTGAGATTACCTCTAGGAATCATTAACTGAAGCATTTCTGATGGTTTAATTAGTGGTTTTAGTTCGCCATCAATGTCGGGATAGGTGTATTGAGATAAATCTGTGAGTTCAATCAAAGCTTCTTCAGTTAATGCCTGAAATTCATTTGTCTGCAAAGCTTCGGGTTCATTAACTTCTAGTATTATTTGCCAATAACGGTTAAGTTTTTTGATGACTTGAGCGAGGTGATTGTCAAATTCTTGTAGCTGATGACATTGGTTACAACCGTTAGTTTGTGCAAAATCTTGATGTTGATGGTGAGGATGCTCTAATAAATGCTTAAATTTATTTTGAGCGCATTCCATTTCTAATGTGCGTTGAGCTAAAGCAAAGCGATGACGAATTATCTCTAGTTGCTCTGGATATAGTTTTTTTTCTTTTATTAAGATATTTTCTGGCACACCTACTTTGCCAAAGTCGTGTAAGATTGCAGCGTAACGAATTTCTTGTAGTTGGCGGTTGTTAAAATAAATTGACCGCAATGAACCATTAGTTACCGCGCTTGCTTCTTCACTTAAGCGTACAGTGAGATCTGCAACTCGCTCAGAATGACCAGCAGTTGAGGGATCTCTTGCTTCAATTATTTGGACAGATGCTTTGACAAAACCATCAAACAGATTTTCAATACTTTGCTGTAGTTGGTTTCGTTCTATGGAAATTGCTGCTTGAGAAGCAAGCGATCGCACAACTCGCTCTTCCCACTGAGAATAAGGTTGAGTGACTTCTACTGCATTCTCTGGTGCGATCAGTATGTCTGGTCTAACTTTACGATTTAATAATTGCAGCACACCAATGATTTCCCCATCTTGGTTCTGCATTGGTAATACCATTACTGAACAAGTACGGTAGTCATAATCTAAGTCAAAGCGGCGATCCATTTGATAGGAAACACCATGCGGTAACTGATAGGCATCTGGTAAATTTAAGCTTTCACCCGTTAGTGCTACATACCCTGCAAGACTTTTGGGAGTTATAGGTATAGCAAATTCCTGAAAATAATTGATGGGCTGAGAATCATTCTGCGCCACCTTAAATAACAACTTAGGAATGGCATCGTTATGGTCTATTAAATATACGCTGCCAGCATCGCTAAAAGTAATTTCTCTACTTTTAGAGAGGATTAAATATAATAATTCCCCTAAATTGTGACTACCTGAAAGTGCTGTGCCAATTGCTAAAAGTTTTTCAATCAAATGGACTTTATGATCTAGTTCTTGGAATTTATCTTGATCATCCTTATCGTTAGGGGGGTATTGAGAAAGAATCATATTTTTTGGTTAACATTTGTAATTGAAGTTTGGTTAGGTACTTATAAAAAATTATTTTTATTGCTGAATCAATTGTTAGGCAGCTAGTTAGTAGGTCAACATAATTAATTCTAAAACCCCGCCACCTGCACCCTCCTCGCCAACAGGGAGGTAGAGATTTTTGAGTTGATATTTTTAAAAGTGGAAGTACTTATCAATAGAACATAAGGCAAACAATCATAATACTTCTTGCCAAAATCAGTTGTTACATCTGTGTGCATCTGTGGTTAATTATCTAAAATCTTACTAAAGCTACCAGGTCTACTCATTAGTTAGATCAGAATATTATTATTCTTTTGATGGTGTTGAAGACGGTTTGGTGAAGCGTTGAATTACAACTTGGATTGCTAAAGCTACCAAACCAACAGTGACTAAACTAAAGACACCTGTTGCTAATGCAGCCGTACCTGTGACTAAAGTGCGAACAGCAACAGCAATATTGTGTGCAACTGTACTGCTAGATGTAACTGGTTTAGCAGCAAAGTTTTGAGCAATTGAGGCTGTAAGAGAGTAAAGAGCGATCGCCATTCCTCCAGAAATCATCGCACCAGTTAAACAACGCAGTGGACTGGTTAAGGTTTCAGTTGCTTCAGTAGAAGTAGGAACTGAGTTTTTATTCGGGGTGAGGTTAGTCATAAATTAAGTTTTTAAGAAAAAAGTGTTGATAATGCTTGCCGAATTTTTGTGCAGGTAGCCCGATTAACTATTTTGATTGTTATAGCAACCGCCAAGGCGCTATTGACAACTTGTAGAGTTAAAACCTAGACAGCGCAAGCCATTTAAAAAGCTAACTGCTAAAAGCTAACTGCTAACCGCTATAATATCAGAGCTTATTTCCATCATATCCAGCTATTTTGACTAAAAACAATTAAACTTCTCCTTAAATTTAATTGAACCTCAACCCCAGATGATGGCGACAAAGGGTATTTAATTGTTTTTGACAGAAGAAGCAACCTGGATGCCTGTATTACAGAAACGAGCTACCCACAAATCTAAATCAGGATGATTCATTATTGTCTTAACTTGCTCTTTAATTTGTTCAGCTTGAAGTTGAGACTCTACTAATGCAAAAACTGTTGGCCCAGATCCCGACATCATAGTTGCTGCGCCAGTGCTTTGAAACGCTTCCCTTAATTGCAAAACTTGAGGATAAGCTGGTAAGACGACTTTTTCTAAGTCATTGTGGAGTAATTTACCAATTTGCGCTTCATCTTTATGAGCGATCGCATTTACCAGTGGGCCAGAATGTACTCGTGCAGAGCGGGATTTTAAACTAACTGTATCAGAAACGTAGGAACCGCCAAACTGTTGTCGGTATGTTTGGTAAGCCCAAGGTGTGGAAACTGCCAAACTGCGATATTTACCTAAAACTACATACAGATGATCTAAATCTGGCAAGGGAGATAACTGTTCACCTCTACCTGTGGCGATCGCAGTTCCACCAGCAAGACAAAAAGGCACATCTGAGCCTAGCTGGGCTGCTAATTCTTCTAATTCTGAGTGAGTTAATCCTAGTTTCCAAAGCAAATCTATCCCAACTAATACAGCCGCCGCATCTGTAGAACCACCCGCCAAACCTGCGGCTACGGGGATACGCTTGTGGAGGGTAATTTCTACACCGCCGTATTGAGCCAAAGCTTTAGGAAATAGCTCAACCATCAACTGGGCGGCGCGATAAGCTAGGTTAGTTTTGTCTACAGGAACTTGGGGATGATCGCAGTGCAAGCGGATAGTATCAGTACTAATGGAACGCAAATCAATTTGATCTGCCAAGTCGATGCTTTGTAACACCATCACCAGTTCGTGATAACCATCAGCGCGATCGCCCAAAATTTCCAAATATAAATTGATTTTGGCTGGCGCAATTAAAGAGTAAGAACGCATAAGATTTAGAAAGTGAGATTTGCGAAGGTTTTTAGGCAGTCAGACCGATAAAAACCGATTATATTTGCTTAAAGCCTATCCTAAAAAGAATTATCTTTAAAAAAATATCTGCATTTATCTGCGTTTATCTGCGTGCATCTGCGGTAAAAAACATCTTTAATCAACACAATAGCGTCAGCACAGTTAATAACTGTATAAATACAATCTTTGCAGCGCCAACCGAAAAGCTGGCGCTTGTGCTTTGCGTAACTTCTACTTAAATTGAAAGTGCCTCAACTTTCGCCTCAGATGGTTTTTCTACACTTTGCGCTAAATATTGGGCTAATTGAGCTTCAATTTGTTCGCGCACAATTTGGCGATACTCTTGGAAATGTTCAATGTGAGCGCAGGTAGAAAGGTAACGCTCGAACACCCCTGGATTATGCTTGAGAATGCTAAACAAGTGATGCCAGAACAAGAAACGAGTTTCCCGTTTTATCCCTTGTCGCCACAAAATAGTAAACAACGCTTTGATAACTACCCAGTTTGGCATCTGAGCTTCACCCTTCCAACTCGGTTTACCCATAATTAAAAAGCAGCGATAGGTGCGATCTAAATACCGTACGGGGTCGTATAAGGTACAAAATGCGTCAATGTATTCTTTGGCAATGTCTTGTATAGGGCGGGTAGGCGTGAAGTTCATTAACGTCATTTGGTCGCCTTCTAAAGCTTCTAGCAGTCGTCCTTCTTTATTCAGACGATGCCAAAGTGCGGTATTGGGTAACGCTTGCAACATTCCGAAGGTAGTAGAAGGAATTGCGGCTTGTTCAGTAAATTGGACAATACGATCGCCTGCGCCTGCTTTTTCCCCATCAAACCCAATAATAAACCCAGCCATTGGGCGCAATCCCGCTTTGATAATCGCTTCCACCGAATCTTTCAGCGAATTGCGGGTATTTTGAAACTTCTTCGTCATTTGTAAACTTTCTTCATCCGGCGTTTCAATTCCCAAAAATACGCCCGTGAAACCAGATTCAACCATCAACTGCATCATTTCTGCGTCTTGCGCCAAGTCAATTGAAGCTTCCGTATCAAACGTAAACGGATACTTATGTTCTGCCATCCAGACTTTTAAATCTTTCAGCAATAATTTGACATTGCGTTTGTTGCCAATAAAGTTGTCATCCACCATGAAGACACTGCGCCGCCAACCTAAGTTGTAGAGGCAATCTAATTCTGCTAACAGTTGTGCAGGAGTTTTAGTACGTGGTTTACGACCGTAAAGCACAATAATGTCGCAAAATTCGCACTGGAAGGGACAACCCCGCGAAAATTGCACGGACATCATATCGTAGGCATTTAATTCTAGTAAATCAAAGCGGGGAACTGGTGTAGATGTGACATCTGGTTTTTCTGTAGTGCGGAAAGTCCCAGAGGTTTCTCCCCGATTAACTGCCTCAACAAACATTGGCAGAGTAATTTCCCCTTCATCAAGAATTAGAAAATCTACTCCAGCGCCTTCTACTTGTTCAGGTACAGAAGTAGCAAAAGGGCCACCCACAGCAACTAACTTCCCACGCCGTTTTGCTTCCCGGATTTGCGCTAGTAAATCTTGTTTTTGGACAATCATCGCAGACAAAATTACTATATCTGCCCATGCCCATTCTTCTTCTGTGACTGAGCGAATATTACGATCAACTAGCTTAAATTCCCATTCTTGAGGCAAAATTGCTGCTACTGTTACTAAACCTAAAGGTGGTAACAGCACTTTGCGATCAACTAATTCTAAAATTTTCTCGTATGACCAAAAGGTTTTGGGAAATATTGGATATACCAGTAAGATCCGCATATAATATCAAGCCTCACACTAAAAATTATTAACTATACAGATTCACTATAATGTGCATTATTCAGATTTGGTTGTTTTAAGAGCCCATCTTTTAACCATCCGCAATTACTATGACTAAACATCTGCATCTATCTGTGTTCATCTGTGGTAAAAAAAATATCTAGAAATCACTTTTAGGATCAGCTTTAAGTCTTAATACCCTCTCCATCTTGCAAACAGTTACTTAAAGCGACCCACTGAGCTAAACTAAGTTCCTCAGCACGAGCTTGGGGGTTAATATTTAATTTTTCCAGTACGTCGGTTAAAGCCTGCTCTTTCAAAGACACGGAGGGAGTTGCTGTCAGAAAGCGATCGCTAATAGCTTTTAAATTATTTCTTAACATTTTGCGCTTCTCAGCAAAGCCCAACCTTACCAAACTCTCTAACTTTTTGGCATCATTTGCCTGTGGCTCAAATTGTCGGGGGCGCAACCTGACTACAGCAGAATCAACTTTTGGTGGTGGGTAAAAATCATGCGCTGGCACACTACAGATTAACTCGCAATCTGCTAAGTATTGCACCCGCACCGATAAAGCTCCAAAAGCTCTCGATCCAGGTTTCGCATACAATCGTTCTGCTACTTCTTTTTGCACTAGCAGCACAATTAAATCATAAGGTGCAGAAGCTGGTGTGGCAATTCTACCTAAAAGTTTCTCTAAAATTGGGCCAGTGATATTGTAAGGAATGTTAGCAACAACTTTATTAGGATTTTGAAAATTTGGAAAGTTAGCTAGATGACCAGCCAAATCAAGTGTTAGGATATCTCCTTGCAACAGTAAAAATTTATTAAAATTCCCGACTTTTTGTGCTAAAGTCTTGCATAAATCACGGTCGATTTCAACAGCAACCGTAGACTGAACTCTCGGTAATAACTTACGAGTCAAAATGCCTGTCCCTGGGCCAATTTCCAGCACACGATCGCGATCGCATAACTCAGCAGCAGCAATAATATTATCTAAAGCTTTTTCGCTTTTGAGCCAGTGTTGACCAAATTGTTTTCTAGGACGATGAACCATATAAGTCAATTAACAATTATCAATTAGGAGTTCTAGGGCATTTGGGCAAAATGCTCTTGTAATAAAGCGTGAATAAACCGATAGCGGTTGCCAGCTTTTTGTAGTAACAACCTTTCACTAGCATAATTGAAAAATCGAACATAATTCCAAGGAAGATAGCCATGCGACCACAAAATTAACCGCAAAGTAAAACCTTCAATTACAGGAATACTGGGGATTAACATAGCTATGAATCCAGCAATTATTCCAGCAATCAGTCCACTAATTATAGCAACCAGCCAGCCAAAGAAAATTTTAACTAATAGCCCCGAAATTAAAGCAACAATTATGCCAAAGCTTAATCTAACCCCCAGATTATATTTCTTTTTCTGAATAGGAGTAAGCAACCAAGAAGCGTGCATACTAGAGAGCGCAAATTCTATCTGATTCTGTTGTTGCATCTTTTGAGCCAACCACGTTAACCAATGCCGTGTTTGTTCAGAACTTGGTTGTTTGCCACGACGATACCAACTAGATGATATATTCCTGGTTAGCATCCGACGGATATAAGCATTTAGTAAATAAACGCTGCGATCGCTTCTTGAATTCAGACGTTTCCAAGAGTGCATTAAGATATCTTCATAAGCAAAAGTCATCATGCACAACATCACAGGTATTTTTGCTAATGCCAATAAATCCCGCTCAGTTTTAAGGTTTTCCCATAATTCTCTGCTTCTGGAACTTAGTAAATATTCTTGGATTTGTGACTCGTTTAGTGGTCGTAAATAAACAGCACCATTTAACTGTAGCCAAGTCTGATAATTTTTATAAGCTTCTAAGCGAGTACAGATAACAAGGTGTTTTGGTGGATTGTATCGTTGAAGTAGTTGGTTAATTGCTTGAATACATCTTTCTTGTCTATAGAATTCCAGTTCATCTAGTCCATCTAGTAAAGGTAATATTTGTTGCCGTTCAATCCACTGCTTGCCCATCGAAACATTAATACCATATTTCAAATGCAGTTGGGTTACCAACCAATCAGCAATAGCTTGGTCGTCATCTTTCCAGTCTGAAAGATTAAATAAAACTGGGATGGGATACTGATGATTATTTTCAGCACGAAAAGTTAAATCTTTAGCTAGTTCTAGTAAAGTTGTGGTTTTACCTGTTCCTAGCGCCCCCAAAATAAGTAATCTACCTGCTGTACCATCAAAAACTTGAGTAATGCTGATATGGGGAGATAACCTATAAGTGGAATGCCTGCCAATTTTTACTTCTACATCAGACAATCGTTGTACTTGTTGCGGTTGATTTCGTTGCAAATTGATTTGTACCGCAGTATGCAAGGAACTTTCTAATCTTTGTGTGACTTCCAGCTTGACTTTTTGGATTAACTGCTCTCGATTTTTGTCACTTGCTTGCTTTGTAGAACTGACAACTCCATTGTGTGGAATGATCATCTGCGTTATTGGTTGAAGGCTTAATTTAGTCATAGCAGGCAAGAGTTTTATCTAGCTACGAGTTGCTTGTGAATATATTTACTCAAAGCCAACAGAGAATCCTGATCTTTTTTTTAAGAAATTGAGATATTAAAAATAGTCATGTCAAACTTATAAATATTTGCATCTGCCGTAAGCAGGAGATTGCCACTGTGAAATATGACATTCGTTACAAACCAGCTTTTGCAACTATATTTTTGAGTCTTAGTCCAGGTGAGAGTATCACCGCAGAGGCTGGCGCTATGACCAGTATGAACGGTCAAATTTCGATGCGTACTGAGTTTTCAGGTGGCTTAGTGTCGGCATTACTAAAAAAATTCTTTGGTGGCGAATCTTTATTTGTCAATGTTTTTACAAATAACACACAGCTACCGCAGGAGGTAGTGTTAACTCAATCCACTATTGGTGACATTACTCGTATAGAATTGCGGGGTGGACGTGAGATTTGTTTTCAGCCAGGGGCTTACATTGCTCATACTCCTGGGATCAAAATGGGTGTGCAGTGGGCAGGTTTATCCAGCTTTTTTGCGAGAGAAGGACTTTTTAAACTGAAATTAAGCGGTCAGGGTTTAGTGTTTTTTGGTGCTTATGGCGGCATTAGCCAAAAACAAATTAATGGTGAATTTATTGTTGATAGTGGACATTTAGTTGCCTATGAGCCTGGAGTTCGGATGAAACTTGGGCTAGCGGGTGGTTTGATTGGGTCTGTGACTTCAGGAGAGGGATTAGTAAATCGCTTATCTGGCAATGGTCAGATTTACTTACAGTCTCGCAGTATTGGCGGTTTAGTGGGTTTCTTACGTCCAAAATTCCGTTAATAAATTGGGGATTTTAGATGGATTTGTATAGCTGAAATCTGCAATTAAACAATTAATGAGATTGGGAAGTAGTAAATCAATGAATGTCGATATTTTACATCAACCGGATAGTGCGATCGCAAAAGTAACTCTAGATGCTGGTGAAGAATTAGTTGCTGAAGCTGGCGCGATGATTGCCATGAGTGGATTTGTCAATGTCAGCACAACTTTAAGAAAAGGTAAAGGAGGCGGAATTTTAGGCGGTCTTAAGCGGATGGTTGCGGGAGAATCCTTATTTTTAAGTGTTTTCCGTTCTCCCTCGGCTGGAGGAGAAGTTTTTGTCGCACCAAAATTACTCGGAGATATATTGTTATATCAAATGGCAGGTAATGGATTAGTTGTACAAGCAACTTCTTACTTGGCTAGTGAATCAAATGTTGATATTGAGTTAGGATTTCAAGGTTTTAAATCATTATTTTCAGGCGAGTCAATTTTTTGGCTAGATATCAGTGGGCATGGTTCCGTAATCCTCACGTCTTTCGGTGCAGTTTATGAAATTGATGTCAATGGTGAATATATTGTTGACACAGGTAATATTGTCGCTTTTGAAAAAAGCCTAACTTTTGATATTACCAAAGCTGGTTCTAGTTGGATTGGTTCATTTCTAGGTGGTGAAGGTTTAGTTTGCCGATTTAAAGGACAAGGAAAAGTATATTGTCAAACACACAATCCTAGAGCATTTGGTCACGTAGTTGGCTCTCAATTACCAGCAAGATAATTAACAATTAACAATGACCAATGACCGATGACCAATTAATTATTCAATCTAAGAATTATGAATGAAATTGCTTACGACATAGAACACTCTCCAGCCTACGCTTCCTTGCGGTTAGATTTGCAGGCAAACCAAACTGTCTTAGTCGAATCTGGAGGAATGGCAGCAATGGACTCTTGCATCAAAATGAAGTCTAAGGTGCAAGGGGGACTAATGAAAGGTCTTGGTCGAATGGTAAGCGGTGAATCGCTGTTTATTAGTGAATTTACGGCTCAAGGCGCACCAGGACAACTCTATATTTCTCCAGGGATTCCTGGTGATATTCAGCATTACAATTTAAATGGTAATAGCTTAATTATTCAATCTTCTGGATTTGTTGCTTGCAGTCCCACTGTACAAATTGATACCCAATTTCAAGGATTAAAAGGCTTTTTTAGCGGAGAGTCCTTGTTCATGGTAAAAGCCAGTGGTCAAGGCGATATCTGGTTTAGTTCTTATGGTGCAATTCTAGAAATTTCAGTCGCAGGTAATTATGTTGTAGATACTGGGTATATTGTGGCATTTGAGGATACTTTGAAATACAACGTTCAAATGTTAGGAGGATTATCTTTTTCTGGTTTAAGAACTGGAATCTTAGGCGGTGAAGGATTAGTTTGTAATTTTCAGGGCAGCGGAAGATTATGGATTCAATCAAGAGAACTTTATGGTTTGATCAATTTCTTAAATCCTTTTCGTCCTGTTAAAGGTTAAAAGTAGTAAGTAATTATTGTAAGCTTTTAGCCGTTAACTATCCGCCAATAATCTGACTGACAGTTTTTGGTAAAAACTGATGGCTGAAAACTTAACAAATATTACACCTCTGATAAAAGTCAGTGATCTTATCTGTGGACATCTGTGGTTAATTATCTAAAATTTAGATAATTTTACTAATTAGGAATAAATTTATTATGTCTTCTGAATTACAGCAAATATCTCGCAATCCACCGCCTAATAACCGTCAGTTACTTATCCTGTTAGGCTTATTTGTAGGATTTCTTGTGGGTGTTTTATGGCTAGTGGGGTTAGTAGCTAATAGTTTAGTTTGGCTAATTCCTCCTAGTGTGGAACAACAATTAGGCGCTGTGATTGTTCCTGCTTATGAAAAACTCGCTCAACCATCAGCAACCCAAGATACACTCAATCAGTTGTTGAATCGGCTAGAAACTAAGTTACCACCACAACAAAAACAACAGCGTGATTACCAAATACTATATATTCCCCAACCTACAGTAAATGCACTAGCATTACCAGGCGATCGCATTATCATCTTTGCTGGTTTACTCGATCAGGTAAAATCAGAAAATGAGCTAATGATGATCTTAGGTCACGAGTTAGGTCATTTTGCCAACCGCGATCATTTAAGAGGTTTGGGATATCAAATATTAGTGCAAATTGCGATCGCTTACTTTTTTGGGGATACTGGATCGTGGCAAATATTTGCTGCTTCTGGTGTGGAAGCAGTAACTAAGGCACAATTTTCTCAGTCTCAAGAAACTCAGGCAGATCAGTTTGGCTTAAGTTTATTGCAGTCTACCTACGGACACGTAGCTGGCGCAACCGACTTTTTTGCCAGATTAAATCAGCAAAGAAACTTAGATATAGCTTTTTTAGCTAGTCATCCTGCGCCTGGTAAGCGGGTTGTCGAGTTACAACGCTTAATTAAGGAACGTGATTATACTATAAAAGAGCGATCGCCTTTACCGAAAACCCTAGCTAACCTCAAATCTTAACTAAATTCGCCTACAATTAATTTATAACCTTTTGTTTAACTAACCTTATACTTGATATGGTGTAATAAAATTGAACCTAGCTAAAATTTAGTAATTTAGCTTACAAACCTTTGACAATTTAGCTGCTACGATACTTTTGTTCAATGATAATTTTGCATTTTTGTAGTTTGTTACGAAAGAAATAGGCAGCTTATGACAAAAATCTTAGTCATTGAAGAGGAAGAATTTTTCAGGGAAAATCTACTGGAAATTTTGGAATGCCTAGGCTACGAGTCTATTGGCGCTAAAAAGGTTACGGAATGTGTAAACCTAATACTTGATCATCAGCCAGATATAATTCTTTGTGACTTGCTCTTATCTAAAATTGAAGATTATACTATCTTGACAGCTATTCGTCAAACGCCAGAACTCTCTGGAACTCCATTTATTATTATAAGTTCTCAAACTGAAAAATCAGCTATTCAACAAGGTCTTGATTTAGGAGCTAATGATTATTTAGTCAAACCTTTAACAATAGCTCAATTGCAAAAATCTATCTGCAATCAGATAGAAAGATTAAAAATAAGCTATAATTCTTACGCCTTAAATTTATCTATAAAGCCTTGTCTGAGCTAGGGTTCTTGCTTTACGCTTGTTAAAAATTGTTGTAAAAAATAAAAAACCGTCCAAACTATTAGTTTAGACGGGGCCGTTGACGATATTAAATACTCAGCCGTTGATAAATCTGGTCTAGATTCTTCAAATGATGTTGTGGGTCAAAACACTGCTCAATTTCTTCAGGAGAGAGATATTCAGTTACGCTAGAATCTTTGCTGATCAAATTTTGGAAGTTACCATCTTCTTTATTCCACGCTTGATGAGCGCAAGATTGCACAACAGCATAAGCATCTTCACGCTTCATGCCTTTTTCAACCAAAGTTAACATTACCCGTTGGCTGAATACTACACCACCGTAGCAATTCATATTTCGCTGCATATTCTCTGGATAAACCAACAAATTCTTAACTAAGTCGGTTAATTCCACAATCATAAAATCGACTAAAGTGCAAGAATCGGGTAAAATCATCCGTTCTACAGAACTGTGGGAAATATCCCGTTCATGCCAAAGAGCCACATTTTCCAAAGCTGCAACCGCATTACCGCGTATAATCCGTGCCATCCCTGTTAAGCGTTCTGAACGGATAGGGTTACGCTTGTGAGGCATAGCAGATGAGCCTTTTTGACCCTTAGAAAAATATTCTTCTACTTCTAAAACATCTGTGCGCTGCAAGTTGCGAATTTCTACAGCAAAACGTTCAATAGAAGCAGCAAGTAAGGCTAGGGTTTGGACAAAATCGGCATGGCGATCGCGTGATATTACCTGAGTTGATGCAGTATCAGGTTCTAATCCCAAATTTTGACAAGCGATCGCTTCTACACGCGGATCAATATTGGCATAAGTTCCTACCGCACCAGAAATCTTACCTACAGCGACTTCATCACGAATACGCACCAAGCGATCGCGATTACGCAAAACTTCTGCTAACCATCCAGCTAACTTAAACCCAAAAGTGATCGGTTCAGCATGAATACCGTGCGATCGCCCAATCATTACAGTATTTCTATGTTGCTGCGCTTGGTAGCGAATAGCTTGAATTAAATCTTCCAAGCGTGTCAACAAAACATCTACACTAGCCACCAGTTGCAATGCCAACGCAGTATCTAGCACATCCGAACTGGTTAAGCCTAAGTGAATATAACGTCCCGCATCTCCCACATACTCATTCACATTTGTGAGAAATGCGATCATGTCGTGGCGGACTTCAGCCTCAATTTCCAGCACGCGCTTCAAGTCAAAATTCGCCTTCGCCTTAATTTCCTCCACCGCCTCAGCAGGGATATAACCTAATTCAGCTTGAGCTTCACAAACCGCAATTTCTACCTGAAGCCACGTTTTGAGTTTATAAGTATCAGTCCACAGATTGCCCATTTCGGGCAGGGTATACCGCTCGATCACAGTCCGCCACACAGTACAACTTTCATATTGTACTTGAAGATTTTGATGGTAAATAGCTTACTAGCAATTTGAGAAAGTAAACCGTAGGAAACCACTCCATTCCAGGGACTGGGGACAGTATATAGTTATTTAATAAAATACTTCCTATATATAAAAGCATCACTACTGATCTTTGCAGGTAAAGTGGTGAAAGCAGAATTATTAATGTGGCGATAATTAAGTAAGTGTATATAAGCAATGAGTATTTTAACTCCCCTTCAAGGTACAGCCAAGCAATAATAAATGGATGAAGGTGTAATGTGATGAATAAGAAGTGGTATTTAAAGCCATTTTCGGCTTTATGATGCCAACGTTTAGCAGTTGGAGTAGCATTTACTATAGCTCCACCCACTAGATCGAAAGCAAATATAGCTGCAATTATAAGTTGCCATACATTCCATCCTAAATTATTTTTAATTGCATAAAGTGGAACAGCCGTTGTAGCTAAAAGGGTAGGCGTTAGACATAACCACAACTCTGATACAGACATACCAGGCCCAACAATCAAATCCCAGACTCCTAGTATTCCTTGTCTGGGAAACTGTAAATCATTTATCTCTGTCTTCGCTTTATTCATAGGGGTGTTATTGCTTATTTTTATACCATAACCGCCAAGACGGTTGCTATAAATGTGGAACCGCTTATTGCTAAAAATCCCACTTGCCAATCATAGGCAAGTGGGATTTAATCGTTAAATATAAGATTTTCTACTATAGTGCTTTCGGCTAGTCAGCTATTCGATACCTTTTTAATATACAGTTCATCTTTATCAGTTTTGTTCGTTGGAATCACCTAACTTTTACTCTTGTTTACTTTTTTATCCGTATATCCACTTATGTAAAACTAATTTAATTAAATAGCTTAAATCCCACCAGCCAATAATAGGCAAGTGGGATTCAATCGTTAAATATAAGATTTTCTGCTATAGTGCTTTCGGCTAGTCAGCTATTCGCTACCTTTTTAATATACAGTTCATCGTCATCAGTTTTGCTCGTTGGAATCACTGAACTTTTGCTCTTGTTTACTTTTTTATCCGTATATCCACGCTTGGTGATACTAAGTTAATTAAATAGCTGAAATCCCACTAGCCAATACTAGGCAAGTGGGATTCAATCGTTAAATATAAGATTTTCTGCTATAGTGCTTTCGGCTAGTCAGCTATTCGCTACCTTTTTAATATACAGTTCATCTCCATCAGTTTTGTTCGTTGGAATCACTGAACTTTTCCTAATCCTTGCTCTTTTATCCGTATATTCACCTAAGTTTCTTAGGACTTACGCAATACAACAGTAGATTTATGCTTGTAGGGGCGGGTTGCAGCAAAAATCTCTCCTTCCAAACCATTGATATGATATATATATAAGCCCGCCCTGACCGAGACGGAGGATTTATGCGTAAGTCCTATTTTTTTGGTTATTGCATTCGGTCAATCGTCCGGTACTGAATGGCTTCAGCAACATGAGGTGTTTTGAGGTTGTCATCGCCAGCTAAGTCAGCAATAGTACGCGCTACTTTTAAGATGCGATCGCTTGCTCTTGCAGATAAGCCTAATTTCCGAATAGCATTTTCTAATAAATTACGACTAGCATCGTCTAATCCACACCAGTTGCGTAAGTGACTGCTTTGCATCTGTGCATTACAACGCAAACCTGGTTCTGCCTTAAAACGAGTACGGGCGCGATCGCGTGCTACTTGTACCCTCTCTCTAACTGGTGCAGACTCTTCTCCCAATGGTTGTCGGGTAATTTCCTCGGCTTTCAAACGATTAACAGCCACTTGTAAATCAATCCGATCCATCAAAGGGCCTGAAAGCTTTGCCCAATATTGTTCTCGTTGGCGAGGTGAACAAGTACAAGGTTGAATAGAATCTCCAAAGTAACCACAAGGGCAAGGATTAGTACTCGCTACTAAAGTAAACTGAGCAGGAAACATTACCGACTGACGAGTGCGAGAAACTGTCACATAACCGTCTTCCAAAGGCTGACGCAAAAATTCCAACACATCCCGCTTAAATTCCGTTAATTCGTCCAGAAACAGCACACCTCGGTGAGCTAGAGATATTTCCCCTGGTCGGGGAAAACTCCCACCACCTACTAAAGAAGGGCCAGAAGCAGAATGGTGAGGACTACGAAAAGGGCGATCGCTTACCAATGACCCTTTATTCTTAAGTAACCCTGCCACAGAATGAATTTGAGTAACATCTAGCGCCTCCTCGAAACTCAATGGCGGTAAGATCCCTGGTAAGCGCCTTGCTAACATAGTTTTACCAGAACCAGGCGGCCCTACAAAGATTAAATTATGCCCACCAGCCGCAGCAATTTCCAAAGCGCGACGAGCGTGTGCTTGCCCTTTAACATCTTTTAAATCTGCTCCCGTAAATGCAGAACGCCGCAATTCCTGCACACCATCCAACTTTACAGGCTGAAAACTCTCAGGTTCGTTAAGAAACTTTGCAACATCCCAAAGATTATTAAAGCCGTAAACGTTTAAATTCTGAACTACAGCAGCTTCCTTGGCATTATCCGCAGGCACAACCAAACCTGCAATCCCTAACCTTTGGGCAGCAGCAGCGATAGGTAAAACACCAGCAACCGGACGCAGACTGCCATCTAAGGAAACTTCTCCTAAAAATAGATAATCTCCTAATAAGTTGGCGCTTACCTGTTGAGAAGCGGCTAATATTCCAACACTAATGGGTAAATCAAAACTAGGGCCTTCTTTACGTAAATCAGCAGGCGTTAAATTAATCACAATTTTTCGCATCGGGAAGGCATATCCAGCATTTTTCAACGCCGCCTTCACTCGTTCTCTAGATTCCTGCACCGCAGTATCAGGCAATCCTACGAGTACTATTCCTGGTAGTCCTCCTGATACATCGACCTCAACGCCTACCTTAACCGCGTCGATGCCAACAATTGATCCACTCCAGACTCTAGCCAGCACATCAATTTATTAGAGACTGCAAAAAAAAGTATAAAGCCTGCGAACTGAAAAGTCAGCGCAGGTGCGATACTCCTCTTGTCGTCGCTACGCGATCGCCTAAAAAGCGAGTAAATTATCCTAATCTCGCTAAAATGCAGCTAAAGAATTAACTAAACTAGCATGAGTGCCACAGAAGATACAATTTTTGGCAAAATTATCCGTCGGGAAATTCCTGCGGATATTGTTTATGAAGACGACATCGCCCTTGCCTTCAGAGACGTTAACCCACAAGCGCCCGTTCACATTTTGGTAATTCCCAAACAGCCTCTGCCAAAATTAGCTGATGCCGAATCACAAGACCACGCGATGCTGGGACACCTACTCTTAACTGTTAAGCGTGTAGCCCAACAAGTGGGACTAACTAACGGCTACCGTGTCGTGATTAACAATGGTGACGATGGCGGTCAAACCGTTAACCACCTGCATTTACATATACTCGGCGGTCGCCAAATGAAATGGCCACCAGGGTAAATCGCAGCAAACCTCGTTCCCAGGTTGAATCTGGGAACGAACCCGTTGAGGCGTAGCCTCATGCTAATCAAGGTACAAAGCGTCTCTGCGTAAGTCCTGATCCCTACAAATTGTGAATAGCTTTGTCTCTTTGGCAACTTATAACAAAAACTAATAACTGCAATAAATAAACTAAATTGTCAATTTGTTAAGAATACCTTTACAAAAATCAACATAGGGGTTAATGTATTAATAACAGGTCACAAAACAACCTGCCTCGAACCTAGAAAATTAAATCGCCATTATCCACAAATGACTACAACCATTCAACGTCGCGAAAGCGCCAACGTTTGGGAACGCTTCTGTGAGTGGGTCACCTCCACCGAGAACCGCCTCTATGTAGGTTGGTTCGGAGTATTAATGATCCCTACCTTACTCAGCGCCACCATTTGCTTCATCATCGGATTCATCGCTGCACCTCCAGTAGACATCGATGGTATCCGTGAACCAGTAGCTGGTTCATTGTTGTACGGCAACAACATCATCTCCGGTGCAGTAGTACCTTCATCTAACGCCATCGGTCTGCACTTCTACCCAATCTGGGAAGCAGCCAGCTTAGATGAGTGGCTCTACAACGGCGGCCCTTACCAGTTGGTAATTTTCCACTTCTTGATCGGTATCTTTGCATACATGGGTCGTGAATGGGAATTGTCTTACCGCTTAGGTATGCGTCCTTGGATCTGCGTAGCATATTCAGCACCAGTAGCAGCAGCCACAGCAGTATTCTTGATCTACCCAATTGGTCAAGGTTCATTCTCTGATGGTATGCCATTAGGAATCAGCGGAACATTCAACTTCATGTTGGTATTCCAAGCAGAACACAACATCTTGATGCACCCCTTCCATATGTTAGGTGTAGCAGGTGTGTTCGGTGGTTCCTTGTTCAGTGCCATGCACGGTTCTTTAGTAACC